>JBAZBG010000110.1:0-6904 GCA_041671585.1 Arenimonas sp.
GCGCCGTAAAGTCGATCTGGAAGTGAAAGCCAGACTCCTGCTACTCGGGCAATCGAACGGTCGTTCCAACTAACAGCCACTGCAATACTTTCGCCTGCAGATCATCCGATTGAACCTTTGAAAGTCCAGGCCCGGAAAGTCCAGGTGGGACGCCGGGGGTGGGTGTCCTCTGCCGAGCGGGCCATGGATGGCAGGAGCGGCGGCCACTGGAAAACAGGATGTTTTCGAGTGGACGCGGCGGAGGATGCCCACCTCCGGCGGCCGCGCGAAAGTTCTGGGCTACCCATCGGAGCGAAGAGCCATGCGCGCCTTGAGCGCTACCTCGCTTCGACAATATCCCCACTCTGCAAGTCGCGCGGACCATCGCTGAACGGCAGCTCGACGTTGTCGAACGCCACCGGCATGCCGGCGCAGTGCAAGGCATCGGGTCCGTTGCACAGATGAAAGTGCAGGTGCGGTTCGGTCGAGTTGCCTGAACCGCCCAGCTCGGCCAGGACCTGTCCGACACGGACCCGATCGCCGACCGCAACCTTCAGGCTGGCTGGCTTCAGGTGGGCATATACGGAGTAGATGCCATCGGCATGCTTGAGCACGACGTGGTTGCCCGCGATGGCATCGGTGCCCTGGATCAGCAGCTCGTCCTGTCCGGCGCGCAGGCGCTGCAGGTAATCGGCCAGCGGCTCATTCGCCGCGCGCAACATCTTGACGTTGTCTGCCGCGCCATCGTGCACTTTCACCACTTCGCCATCGGCACTGGCCAGAACCGGCGCGCCATAAGCGTAGTAGTCCTGCATGCGTCGGCCGTCACCGCGAAAGGTCAGGCCGCCCTCGCCGATGCGCAGGATGTCCAGCGCAAATTCTTCCGGCACGGCCCAGCGGTGATGGCTGTGCGTGCTGGCGCCGGCGCCGACGAACCAGCGCCCCTGCAGTGGAAAGCGGAAGGCGCCCGGCGCATTGCCGTTGTCTATGGCCAGCTCGGCAATCACCGGCTCGGCGCCATCGGCCAGATGGACGGTTACGCGCAGGCGGTCCGCATCGCCGCGGTAGGCAAGGTATTGCTGGAACACCAGCAATGCGGCACCTGGCGCCAAGGTGCGCGAGGCGCTGACGGTCACGTCCTTGCCCACCAGTTGCTCGGGCGCAAACTGAAAATCCACCGCCTGCATCATGCCGGACTGCGCCAGCGCATTGCCCTGCTTGGCCATAACCTCGAGCCTGGCCGCGTCGAGCCGCAGCGAGGCGGAAGCCGCGCCGTTGCGCAACGCATCGATTTCAATGGCCTTGATGGTCATGGGCTTGTTGCCGCGATTGATCAGCGCGGTGTTCTGCAGCAGCACGCCATTCAGTGCACGGGCCGATTCCAGCGGATGCGACCAGACAGTACCGGCCGGATAGAAGTTGAGCTGAAGGTCGGCGGCCGGCGCGGCGCCCGAACACAGCAGGGCGGCAATAGCGAAGGACAGGGAAGCGAGTCGCTTGTTCATGGTCGGTTCCTTGGTTGTTTGGCGCGCGTTGAAGCGGACTTCCGCGCCGGCGCCGAGGGAGAAAGCAGAAACTGCAGTGAATACAGGCGATCGCGTCGCCCGCCGTGCGGCGAGGACAGCAATTGACCAAGCTGTGCAATCAGCCGGTTGACTTTCGCCAGTTCGGCCTGGGTCAGCCACCCTGTGGCGCGTCCGGCCCAGAGCTCGCGCGTGGAACCTTCGACCACGCAGCCTGGATCGCTGATGGCGCTGTCGAATTCGCGGCGCGAATTGCGCAACATCGATGCCACCAGCGTGCGCAGTGGCTTCGTCGCCGCACCCCGGCCGCTGCGATAGCGCAGCTTCAATCGCCGTTCGGGGTCCGGTGTGGAATACAGGGTCTCATCATGCCGCCCGCGCCGCCGCACACCCGCTTCCACCAGCAGGCCAGCGCGTTGCAGGGCGCGCACGTGGTAGTACAGGGCGTCGGCCGGGCGTCCCAGGTGGTCGGCCAGCTCGGGTACCGATACACGCACCATGGCCTGGGCCAGGTCGATGATGTCCTGGCGCAACGGCGAGGTGAGCGCGCGGATTTGCGCGGCGGATTCCACCGTGGTGTATGCGACGTCCGGGGTTTTGGCCAGTTTTTTCATGAGTGAAATCTAGCGCATGGATTTCACTTGTGAAATAGGCCGGAAGTTGGCCTGACTTCGGGCCTGGGCCGTCGTCCGCGGCACGCTGCATTCAGGTTCAGGCGATCCGCGGCAGGGATCACCCCAAGCGGTCCCCTTGGATTGGCCGGTCGCCCTAGGGTCGGCGGCCGGCCACCAACGGTCGCTCAGTTGGCCGCGGAGGACTCCCGGATCTCCCGCATCTTCTTGTCGATTTCATCTCTGCCGATCCATCGGCCCCGCATCATGACCCCGACAATCTTCGAGGCCGCCGAGATATCTTCAAGCGGATTTCCCTCGACAAGAAGCAAGTCGGTTCGCTTGCCGACTTCAACGGTGCCCGCTTCCCCGGATTCACCAAGATACTCGTAGGGAATCGTGGTCGAGGTTCGAAGCGCCTCGTACGGAGTAAGTCCGACATCGACCAGCTCCTGGAGCTCTCGGTGCAGCGCGAAGCCAGGTACGAGGCGAGGCAGCAGCGTATCCGTGCCGGTCATCAACTGCCCTCCCCGATCGTGGAACTCTTTCGTCAGTGGCTTCTGAAACCGCTCAAAGTCATTCCTCAGTTTCGTTTGGGCCGCTGGCGGAATGTGTTGATACAGGTTCCTGGAAATGAAGGTCCAGATGCCGGTCTGCATCGGGTGTTTGGCATACACGGCTTCCGGGCGGGAAAAGAGTCCGTCGGGGTCGGAGAACTCTTCGAGAATGCTTCGCGTCGTAATCAGCGTCGGCGTCATCCACACCCCGCCGTGCGCAATCCGGTCGGCGAAGTACGCGATCTTCTCCGCCGAGTAGTCACCGTGTGCGTGCTTCGCCACCTCTTCGGTGTGGGCAATCATCTTTTGCCCTGCATCCACTACATACTCGACTGAAAGCGCATTCGGTATGTGCCCGATGACATCCATGTGCTGTTCCTTGGCCGTCGCGATCACGGCGTCGTACGACTCCTTGTTCAAGAAAGAGTAGACCTTCATCTTGTCGTAGCCATCAGCCTTGGCTTGAAGAGTCGCTGCACGGGCCTCCTCGGCTGTGGCGACCCAGGTGCTCAGCGGCGGCGGCCACGCCTTCTTCGGGCCATCGATCATCCTGGCCAGCACGAGCCTCGGAGCGAGCAGCTCGCCGTTCGCGATCCGTCCCCGCAGGGGGAGGAGTTCATGAGTGCCCGAAAGCACCTGCACTGTCGTGACCCCATTCGCAACATAGGGAAAGAGGAAGTCTTCAAACGGAACATTCTTGCTGGCAGCCAGTGCCTCGGGGCTCAGGAGGGCGTTCCATGACTCTCCCTCGACGTGGACATGCATGTCACTGAGCGCCGGCAGCACATAGCGTCCTCGTGCGTCGATGCGCAGTGCGCCTCTTGGTACCCTGACCCGGGATGTCGGGCCCAGCGCGACGATCTTTCCGTCGACTACGACAACGGCTTGGTCCGGAAGAACCTGCTCCCTGTCCATCGGAACCACCGCCGCGTGAAGGAACGCGACAATGTTTGGTTCCGCTATTTTGCCCCGGAGCTTCGACCCGGAGATGTGCCCGCAGGAAGCGCACAGGGCGGCAATTGTTATGGCGATGTAGGTGGTCCGTAACATGTTCCTTCTCGTGCTTTGGCAAGAACGTGCTTGTATTGATCCAATGATGGGCGCCAAGGTTGCAGGCAATTTCCAGAATGCTGGTGAGCCACGTTTGCGGTGTCGGCCAAGCCGCGACATGCATGGATGCATTAGTGCCGCGGGCGGAGGATGCCCATCTCCGGCGGCCGCGCGAGAGTTCTGGGACAGTGATCGGAGCCAAGAGCTTCGCGGCTAAAGCCGCTCCCACAGGTGGGGCGGAACATCGCGAGTCGGGACCGCTGCCTGGACCGGGGGAGGGAACCAGGGGCAACGGCCCGACTGCGAATTCAGTGATCGGCGGGGATCGGGACTCTGAACCAGGCGGCGTAGAGCGCGGGCAGGAACAGGATGGTCAGCACCGTGGCCACGATCAGGCCGCCCATGATCGACACCGCCATCGGCCCGAAGAACACACTGCGCGACAGCGGGAACATCGCCAGCACCGCCGCCATCGCGGTCAGCACGATCGGCCGGAATCGACGCACGGTGGCGTCGATGATCGACTGGTACGGCGTGTGCCCGGCGGCGATGTCCTGATCGATCTGGTCGACCAGGATCACCGAGTTGCGCATGATCATGCCCGACAGCGCGATGGTGCCGAGCATGGCCACGAAGCCGAACGGCACGCGGAACAAAAGTAGGAACAAGGTCACGCCGATCAGCCCGAGCGGCGCCGTCATCCAGACCATCAACATGCGCCGGAAACTGCGCAGCTGGACCATCAGCAAGGTGGTGACCACCAGAATGAACAAGGGCACGCCGGCCGCCACGGATTTCGACCCGCGCGCCGAATCCTCGACCGTGCCGCCGGTTTCCAGCAGGTAGCCCGGCGGCAATTTGGCGCGGATGGCATCGAGCGTCGGCAGGATCTGCGCCGTCACCGTCGGCGGCGTCACATCGCCATAGATGTCGGCACGGACATTGATGCTCGGCAGGCGGTTGCGGTGCCAGATGATGCCGTCCTCCAGGCCGTAGTCGAGCGTGGCGATCTGCGACAAGGGCACGCTACGGCCCTTGTCGGTCGGCACCGCCAGGCTGCCCAGGAGCGACAGGCGAACACGCTCCTCGTCCGGTCCGCGCAACAGGATTTCGATCAACTCGTTGCCTTCGCGAAACGTACTGACCGTGGTGCCGGACAGCGAGCCGCGCAGGAACAGGGCCACCTGCGCCGAGCTGATGCCCAGCGCGCGGGCGCGCTCCTGGTCGATCTTCAGGCGCACGACCTTGCTGGGTTCGTCCCAATCCAGGTTGACGTTGTCGACGTTGGGATTGGCGCGCACCTTGGCCGCCACTTCATTGGCCAGGCGCCGAACTTCGTCGATATGTTCGCCGGACACCCGGAACTGGATCGGAAAGCCGACCGGCGGACCGTTTTCCAGACGCAACACGCGCCCTTGCAGATCGGCGAAGTCTTTCGCCAGCGTGTCGATCACCCAGCGTCGAATTTCTTCACGCGTCTCGACGTCGGGCGCGAGCAGCACGAACTGGGCGAAGTTGGATTGCGGCAACTTCTGGTCGAACGGCAAATAGAAGCGCGGCGAACCGGTGCCGACATAGGCCACGTAGTTGACCAGGTCCTTGCGCTGCTTCAACGCATCTTCGAAGCGCTTGGTGGCCGCTTCGGTGGCCAGCAACGATGCGCCTTCGGCCAGCTCCAGATCGACCACCAGTTCCAGGCGGGTCGAGGACGGAAAGAACTGCTGTGGCACGAAACGGAACATGGCGATCGCCGCCACGAACGCGAGCAGGGTCAACAGGATGACCTTGCTGCGGTTGCGCACGCACCACGCGATCCAGCCACGCAGCTTGCGATAGAAAGGCGTGTCATAGGTGTCGTGGTTGTGACCGTTGCCGTCCGGTTCGACCAGACCCGCCAGCCAGTTCGGCAGCACCAGCGCCACCCGTTGCCGGAGCAGCGTCCGACGGCCGTCGGCCCGCTTCTCCGCCAACTGTTGCGCATCGGGCAACAGCCGATCGCCGAGGTAGGGAATGAACACGACCGCGGCAATCCAGCTCAGCAACAAGGCAATGGTCACCACCTGGAAGATCGAGCGCGTGTATTCGCCGGTGGCTGAATTCGCGGTCGCGATCGGCAGGAAACCGGCGGCGGTCACCAGCGTGCCGGTCAGCATCGGGAAGGCCGTGCTCTTGTAGGCGAAGGTCGCTGCGCTGAGCCGGTCCAGCCCCTGCTCCATCTTCACTGCCATCATCTCGACCGCGATGATCGCGTCGTCCACCAGCAAGCCGAGCGCAAGCACCAGCGCACCCAACGAGATCTTGTGCAGGCCGATATTGAAGTAGTACATGCACGCAAAGGTCATAGCCAGGACCAGCGGTATCGACAGCGCCACCACCATGCCCGGCCGCTTGCCGAGCGAAAAGAAGCTGACCACCAGCACGATCAGCACTGCCTCGGCCAGCGACCGGACGAATTCAGACACCGAATCGCGCACCGCCGACGGCTGGTCGGACACTTTGCGCAGGCTCATGCCCACCGGCAGGGTTTCCTGCAGGCGCGCGAACTCCACTTCCAGTTTCTGGCCGAGTTGAATGATGTCGCCGCCGGGCTTCATCGACACGGCGATGCCGATCGCGTTGTCGCCCATGAAGCGCATGCGCGGCGCCGCCGGATCGGCGAAACCACGCTTGACCGTGGCGACGTCGCCGAGCCGGAACGAATGCTCGCCCGCGCGGATCGGAAAGTCGCGGATTTCTTCGACCGTCTTGAAGCCGCCGCTGACCCGCAGCTGCACGCGGTCGCTGCCGGTTTCGAAGAAACTGGTCGGCGTGACGGCGTTCTGCGCATCGATCGCCTGTTGCACCGCCTGCAACGGAATGCCGAGCGTGGCCAGCTTGGTGTTCGACAACTCGATCCAGATTTTTTCTTCCTGCAGGCCGATCAGGTCGACCTTGGCGACATCGGGGACCCGGTGCAGGTCGAGTTCGATGCGCTCGGCGTAATCCTTCATCGTCGCGTAGTCGAAACCTTCGCCGCTCAGCGCGTAGATGTTGCCGAAGGTGTCGCCGAATTCATCGTTGAAGAACGGGCCGACGATGCCGCTGGGCAGCGTGCCGCGGATGTCGCCGACCTTCTTGCGCACCTGGTACCAGAGCGCCGGAATATCGCGGGAATGCAGCGAGTCGCGCGCCATGATCTGGACCA
>JBAZBG010000111.1:0-6901 GCA_041671585.1 Arenimonas sp.
GGCGAGTACCGCATTCCGAAGATCATCTACTCGGATGCGTACTCCAGCGAAATGGTCGCCTATGCCGACCTGGTGCTGCCGGACACGACCTACCTGGAACGCTTCGATGCCGTGTCGATGCTCGACCGGCCGATCTCCGATGCCGACGGCGCCGCCGACGCGATCCGGCATCCGGTGTTGTCGCCTGCCGCACCGGGACGCGCCAATGGCGCGGGCGCAGGGGCGCCGAACGAACACACCGCCGGGCGCGATGTCCGCGGTTTCCAGAGCGTGCTGCTCGACCTCGGCGCACGCCTGCGGCTGCCGGCGATGCTCGCCGCCGACGGCGCGCCGAAGTATCGCGACTACGCCGACTACATCGTCAATCACGAACGCGCGCCCGGCGTCGGCCTGCTGGCCGGCTGGCGCGGCGCCGACGGCTCGCAGCAGGGCAAGGGCGCGCCCAATCCCGATCAGCTCCAGCAATACATTGCCCACGGCGGCTTCTGGCGCGCGGAGATTCCGCCAGCGGCGCGCTATTACAAGATGGCCAACCGCGACTACCTGAACTGGTCCGTCGCCATGGGCTTCCTCCCCGCCGCCTCCGTGGGAGCGGCTTCTGTGGGAGCGGCTTCAGCCGCGAATGCTTCCGACGCAGAAGCATCGCGGCTGAAGCCGCTCCTACATGGGGCGATCGTCTTGCAGGTTTATTCGGAGACCTTGCAGAAGTTTCGGCTGGCGGCGCTGGGACATGGCGCGGTGCAACCGCCCGACGAGCAACGCGAGCGCATCGCCACCTACTTCGATCCGCTGCCGATCTGGTACGAACCGTTCGAAGGCGCGCAGACGTCCGACGCGACGTTCCCGCTGTCCGCGGTGACCCAGCGGCCGCCTTTCATGTATCACGCCTGGGGTTCGCAGAACGCGTGGTTGCGGCAGATAGCCACGCGTAACTTCCTGTACCTGCACCCCGATACAGCGGCCCGCCACGGGCTGGTCGATGACGACTGGGTGCACGTCGATTCGCACCATGGCCGCATCACCGTGCCGGTGCGCCTGGCCGGCAACGTGCAACGCGATACCGTGTGGACCTGGAATGCGATCGGCAAACGCAAGGGCGCCTGGAAACTGGCGACCGACGCGCCGGAGTCGACGCAGGGTTTCCTGCTCAATCATTTGATATCCGACATCACGCCGCGCGGTGACTACGCCAATGCCGATCCGGTCACCGGCCAGGCGGCCTGGTTCGACTTGCGCGTGCGCATCGAAAAAGTGTCGGTGCAGGAAGCCAGCCAGCCGCAGTTCGCAGCGCTCGCGGGCGGCCAGGCCGACGACGCACCACTGCGCTACGGCGCCACTTTCCGGACCAAACGATGAGCACCGGCCACGACTGGTATTTCGATTTCATATCGCCGTTCGCCTACCTCCAATGGATGCGCCTGCGTCGCGATCACCCGGAACTGCGCCTGCGTCCACGGCCCTTGTTGCTGGCCGGCTTGCTCAAGCACTGGGGACAGCTCGGTCCGGCTGAAATTGCCGGCAAGCGCCGGCATACCTACCGGCTGGCCCTGTGGCAAGCACGGCAGTTGCAGATTCCGCTGCGCTTTCCGCCGGCGCATCCCTTCAATCCCTTGCCCGCCCTGCGCCTGGCCCTCGCCGCGCCGGACCTGCCGCTCGCGGTGAACCTGCTGTTCCGTCATCTCTGGGAACGCGGCCTCGCTGGCGACAGCGCCGAGGCGCTGGCAACGGTCGCCGCTGAACTGGGCATCGACGACGTGGCCGCAGCGCTCGCGCGCGACGACATCAAGCGCAGGCTCGCCGACACCGGCGCGGAAGCGATCGCCCTGGGTGTTTTCGGCGTGCCGACGCTGGTGATCGACGGACAATTGTTCTGGGGCAACGATGCTACGGGCATGGCCTTGCAGTTCCTTGGCCACGCGGCCCTGTTCGACGACCCGGAAATGCGCCGGCTCGACGCGCTGCCGTTTGCCGCGCAGCGCCCGGGCACCCGGACATGACCGACTTGCCGCCTCCATCCGCCAGGAAACTCGGCCTGGTAATTGATCTGGACACATGCGTCGGCTGCCATGCCTGCGCGGTTGCCTGCAAGGAATGGAATTCCGGCGGCATCAGCGGGCCGTTGACCGATGAGAATCCGTACGGCAAGGATCCGCTCGGCGTCTGGTTCAACCGCGTGCACAGCTACGAGGTCGAGGCACTCGACGACCAACCGGCGATGACGCTGCACTTCCCGCGCTCCTGCCTGCACTGCGAAACCCCGGCCTGCGTCAGCGTCTGTCCGACCGGCGCCAGCTACAAGCGCGCCGAGGACGGCATCGTGCTGGTCGACGAGGACAAGTGCATCGGCTGCAAGTTGTGCAGCTGGGCCTGCCCGTATGGCGCGCGCGAATATTCGGAAGTCGAAGGCGTGATGAAGAAATGCACGCTGTGCGTCGACCGCATCTACAACGAGAACATTCCCGAAGCTTCGCGACAGCCCGCCTGCGTGCAAGCGTGTCCGACCCGCGCGCGCCATTTCGGCGACCTTGGCGATCCGGGCTCGGCGGTTTCGCTATTGGTCGCGGCGCGCGGCGGCGTCGACCTGATGCCTGAACTCGGCTATACGCCGGTGAACCAGTACTTGCCGCCGCGGCCACGGCGCGCCGGCAGTTCGCTGCCGGCATCGGCGCCGCAGGAAACACTCGACGAACAGCAACTGCCCCCGTTACTGCGCTGGCTCGACCGCGCCCTGAGCCGCTGACATGCATCCCGCCTTTTCCGTCATCTTCTTCACCACCGCCTCCGGCGCCGGCTATGGCCTGTGGATCTGGCTGGGACTGCTGGCCGCCGGCAATGCCCTGCCCGCACGCGCGCCGTCGCTGTTCGCGCTTGGCCTGGGCTTTGTCTGCGTCACGGCCGGCCTGCTCAGCTCGACCCTGCACCTGGGCCAGCCACTGCGCGCCTGGCGCGCCTTCAGCCAATGGCGAAGCTCCTGGCTGTCGCGCGAGGGCGTCGTTGCGCTGCTTTGCTTTGTGCCGATGATGTGGCTCGGCGCGGCGATCTGGTTCGGCTATCACGCTCGCATCGCCGGCTTGGCGCTGGCGCTGCTGTCGCTGCTTACGGTCGTTTGCACGGCGATGATCTATGCCTCGCTCAAGCCGGTGCCGGCCTGGCGGCATCCGTTGGTGGTGCCGGTGTACTTGCTGTTCGCGCTGTTCACCGGCGGCTTGCTGCTGGCGGCGATTCTGTCGCTGGCCGGGCTCTCGCCGGGCAACATGACCGGCTTCGCGGCGATGATCGTTGCGGCCCTGCTGTGGCGCCTGAAGCGCTATGCCTGGCGCTCGATCGACCAGGGCGAGTTGCCGGTGTCGCGCGCGTCGGCGCTCGGCCTGCCGGCCGGGCGCAGCATCAAGGTGTTCGAACGGCCGCACACGGAAGGCAATTACCTGACCCGGGAAATGGGCTTCGTCCTGGCGCGCAAGCACGCGCGGAAACTGCGCGTCATCGCCGTGCTGCTGTTCGCGCTGGTACCGGCGCTGTGCGCGCTGCCGGTGTGGCTATTCGTGCACCTGGACGCCGCGCCCTGGTTCCTGGCCGCGGCGCTGTCGGCGCTGGCCGGCACTTTGGTCGAACGCTGGCTATTCTTCGCCGAAGCCAAGCACCTGGTAACCCTCTACTACTAACGCACAATTTTCTCGCGCTCCCGTGGGAGCGGCTTTAGCCGCGATGCTTGTGAGGAAGATCGAAAGCGATCGCGGCTGAAGCCGCTCCTACAACAGCGTCAGGTGGGGAGGTTTAGGAGGCGGTCGGCGCCTTTTAGCTTGAGTTCGGTGGCGACCAGGCGGCCAAGTCCTTCCGGGTCGCTGGCTCGGCCGACTTCACTGGCGCGGATGCACTCGCCGGTTTCGGCGGAGCCGACCAGCCCTTCCAGCGACAGGATCTTTCCTTCCAGCGTGGCGTAGGCGGCAATGGGCACCGTGCAGCTACCGTGCAGGCGGCGATTCATTGCGCGCTCGGCCTCGACGCAGGTGCGTGTGGCGGCATCGTTGAGCATCGACAACAAGTCGATGGTCTGGCTGTCGCCTTCACGGCATTCGATGGCGATCGCGCCCTGCGCCACCGCCGGCAACCAGCTTGGCGCCTCCAGGCGATGTCGGATATAGCGCGACAGCCCGAGGCGTTCCAGCCCGGCGCAGGCCAGGATGATCGCGTCGTAATCGCCCGCCTCCATTTTCGCCAGGCGGGTGTTGACGTTACCGCGCAGGTCGACCAACTGCAGGTCTTTGCGCCGCGCGCGCAACTGCGCTTGGCGCCGCAGCGACGACGTACCAACACGGGCGCCGGCGGGCAGTGCATCGATGTCGGTGTAACGGGCGGAGACGAATGCATCGAACGGATCCGCACGCGCCAGGATCGCCGCCAGCACGAACGGCCCATCAAGCACCATTGGCACGTCCTTGAGCGAATGCACTGCGGCGTCGGCGACGCCGTCCAGCATCGCGACTTCCAGTTCCTTCAGGAACAGGCCCTTGCCACCGATTTCCGACAGCGGCCGGTCGATGATGCGGTCGCCGCGCGTGGTCATCGGCACCAGCTCGACGGTGAGATCCGGATGCGCGGCGCGCAGGCGGGCGGCGACATGTTGGGTCTGCCACAGCGCCAGGGCGCTCTGGCGGGTGGCAAGGCGAAAGATTTTCATGCGCACAGTATCGCTTGAATCGGTTCCCGCGATAACCCGGCAACGACGCTTGGCCGCGCCGTCGCTAGAGCGGCCGCAGTTGCTCGGCCAGGGTGCGCGTCTTCTCGTTGACCTCATTGCCAGTGTGCTGGGTCGACTTGCGCTCCACCAGCATGACCAGACACTCGTCCTGCGCGCTCGGGTTGTGCCGGACGCCCTTGGGCACGACGAACAATTGGCCCTCCGCCAGCACTACCGAGGCTGTTTCCATCTCTATACGCAGGCATCCCTGAAGCACCAGGAACAGTTCGTCCTCGTGCTCGTGGCTATGCCAACCGAAGGTGCCGTGAACCTTGGCGACCTTGACATAGGTCTCGTCGACTTCGGCAATGACGCGAGGCGACCAGTATTCCGAAAGCGAGGCGGCAACTTGTCGGGGTGAAGTCAGGTTGGGCATGGCGGCTCCGGTGCGGGGGCGCGGGCTGGGCGGGCAGCGACAAGACGCTTGGTTTTCCGCGACCAATGTAGCAGTCCGGCAACACTCAGGCTGATCACCGCCAGAGTGATGATCGAATCCTCCGGGCCGAACACACCGCCGGTCAACCACCCCGGGCCGTTGTAGCGGCTCTCGATCGGCGCCAGTGCACGCCAGTCCTCGATGCCCGACAGCGGCACCCCGCTCAGGATAATCGCGAAATTCCACGCGGCATGATTTGCGCTCACGACCCAGAGACTGCGCGTCTGCACGTAGAGGCAGGCCCAGAACGCGCCGATCAGCGTGCCCGCCACCATGGTCGTCAGCAACTCCGAATTGCTGGCCGGCGCATTGCCCAGATGCATGGCCGCGAATACCAGCGCCTGCAGCCACAACGCGACCGACGTGCCCCAGGCATCTTCGAGGATCCGGAACAGGACGCCGCGATAAACCACTTCCTCCAGGAACGCCGCCACCAGGATCAAACCCGCCACCCCCAACAGTTGGCTGTGCATGCCGCGGTAGTTGGTCAGCTCATACACGCCCAGCGCAAACAGGGTCACGGTCGTGATGGAAATCAACAGCGCTCCCGATGCCGCTCCCAACGCGATTGCCGCCGGGGAAAAACGCAACTCGGTGGCCGCGCGCTTCTCGTAAAGCCGGACGTACGCCCAGTAAGCGAACAAAACCGCCAGGAAGATGCCCGTTCGGCGAATGATGCTGGTGGTCGACTCCGAGGTGTCGAACAGCGTCTGGATGGCTGGAAGCAACAAGTGTCTGAACACCTGCACCGACCCCACAATGGCAAGCATCGCCACCATCAGTTTCAACAATGCTTGCTTGGCAAGGGACAGATTGGACAAGGGCGACTCCGGGGTCTTATCCAGCGACGGTCCGCAGAATCAATTTCCGGGTTGCGCGTCGGCGACGAGCGTCAGATTACCCAATTCATTACTGTATGCATTCAAACTTTTTGTAATACTACCCATGCATAATTGCATGCGCTGCCGATTGGACCTGCCCATGGAATGGAGCGATCTGCGCGTGTTCCTGGCGATAGCCCGCGAAGGCACGCTCGGTGCCGCGGCCCGAAAATTGGCGCAAACCCAGCCGACGATGGGGCGGCGATTGCGCGCGCTGGAAGACGCGGTCGGACACAAGCTCTTCCAGCGGACGAAGGACGGGTTCGTCCTTACCGATGAGGGAACGGCGGTACTCGACCATGCCGAGCGCATGGAGGAGGAAGCCCTAGCCATCGACCGCCGTCTCGCGGCGCAGGAGCAGCACCTTGAAGGCGCACTGCGTGTTACCTCCTCCGATTGGTTCGGTGTCAGCATCCTGGCGCCGGTGCTAGCTGAATTCGCCGGCGTGCAGCCGCGGGTCACGGTCGAACTGCTGACCGATGCGCGCTTTCTCAGCCTGTCCCGCCGCGAGGCCGACCTGGCGTTCCGAATCCGTCCCTTCGAAGAACCCGATGTGGTGTCGCGCAAACTTCTGCACATGCCGTATGGCGTCTACGCGCGCTCAGGCATCGGACACACCCTCGCCAATGAAGGCGCAGGTGCCACGCTGCTGGCCCTGGATTCGGCATTCGCCGGCATTCCCGACGACAGCTGGCTGCAGCGGATGTTGCCGAAGGCGCGCGTGGGCTTTCGGAGCAATAGTCGCGATGTGCAGGCCAGGATGTGCGCCCTGGGTGCCGGCATCGCCGTCCTGCCCACGCCACTGGGCGACAGCCTGATCGGCGTCGAGCGCATCGACCTCGGCGC
>JBAZBG010000112.1:0-6897 GCA_041671585.1 Arenimonas sp.
TGTTGCAGGGACTGTTGGAGGCGCTTGGCGTGCCGTGCACCGGTTCCGGCGTGCTCGGCACGGCCCTGGCCATGGACAAGATCCGCAGCAAGCAGGTCTGGTTGAGTCTCGACCTGCCGACGCCGCGCTATGTGCGACTGGCGCCAGGCGACGACGGCCAGGATGGCCCGAGTGCCGCGGGAGGCAGGAAGCCGGGAGCGGCCGACGGCCAGGATGGCCCGAGTGCCGCGGGAGGCAGGAAGCCGGGAGCGGCCGACGGCCAGGATGGCCCGAGTGCCGCGGGAGGCAGGAAGCCGAGAGCGGCCGACGTGCACGCCGCGGCGCGCAAGCTGGGGTTGCCGGTGATCATCAAGCCGTCTTGCGAAGGTTCCAGCGTCGGCGTCAGCCGCGTGTTCAACGACGCCGACCTCGAAGCCGCCGTGGAGCTGGCTGCGCGCTATCCCGGCGAATTGCTGATGGAGCAATTGATCGAAGGCCAGGAGTTGACCGTCGGCATCCTCGGCGAACAGGCATTGCCGTCGATCCGCATCGTTCCCGCCGGCGAGTACTACGACTATCACGCCAAGTATGTCGCCGAAGACACGCAGTATCTGTGTCCCGGCCTGGAGGGCGATGCCGAAACCGAAGTCCGCCGCCTGTGCCTGGCGGCCTTCCACGCGATCGGTTGCAGCGGCTGGAGCCGCGTCGACGTGATGCGCGACAAGACCGGCAAGTTCTACCTGCTCGAGGTCAATACCGCGCCCGGCATGACCAGTCATTCGCTGGTGCCCAAGGCCGCCGCACAAGTCGGCATCGATTTCGAAAGTCTGTGCTGGCTGATTCTCGAGACCTCGTTCAAACAGGAGGGGGCCTCGGCGTGAACGCCTTGTTGCGCATCGCTGCCTGGATCCTGGCCGTCACGCTGGTCGTGCTGCCGGTGGCTGCCGTGCTCAATGGTTGGATCGCCGGCTCGCGCTGGCCGATGCGGCACTTGCTGGTCACCGGAGAATTCCACCAGGTAAGCGATGCGCGCGTGCGCAGCGCGGTGCTGCCCCTGGTGCAGGATGGATTCTTTGCGGTCGACCTGGATCAGGTTCGTCGCGTATTGACCGAACTGCCCTGGGTGCAGCGCGTCGAAGTGCGCAAGCGCTGGCCCGATCGCCTCGAAGTGTCGCTGGTTGAGTACAAGCCGCTCGCGCGCTGGGGCGCGAAGCAGATGCTTTCAGAAAATGGTGAGTTGTTCCCGGCGCCGATGGGCGTGGTCTCGCGTCTGCCCTTGTTCGAAGGGCCGGAGTCGCGTGCGGCGGAAATCATGGCCTTCCATACCCAGGCCAAGCCGCTGTTCCTGGGTAGCGGTCTGCAAGTGTCGACGGTACGGCTTTCCGCGCGCGGCAGCTGGAACCTGACCTTGTCCGACGGCACCGAGATCGAAGTCGGCCGCGGCGACCCGCAACTTCGCCTGGCTCGCTTCGCGCGCCTGCTACCGCGCCTGGAAAGCGCCGATCCACGCCAGCTGCAGCGTGTCGACCTGCGCTACACCAATGGCTTCGCTTTGACCTGGCACGCACCCGCCGCCAGTCCCCCAGTTAACGCTACACAGGCTCAGTCATGAATCGGAAGGGTGATAAAGCGCTGATCGTCGGTCTCGACATCGGCACCTCGAAGGTAACCGCGCTGGTCGGCGAGTATTCGCCGGGCTTCGAGATAGAAGTCATCGGCATCGGCTCGCACGAATCGCGCGGCATGAAACGCGGCGTAGTGGTCGACATCGAATCGACCGTGCAATCGATCCAGCGCGCGATCGAGGAGGCCGAACTGATGGCCGGTTGCGAGATCCGCTCGGTGTACGCGTCGATCTCCGGCAGCCACACGCTGTGCCGGAATTCGCCCGGCATCGTGCCGGTTGCCGGCGGCGAGGTGACCTATGCCGATCTCGACCGCGTGCTGGAAGCAGCGAAGGCGGTGGCGGTGCCGGCCGACCAGCGCATCCTGCATGCGATCGCCCAGGAATACATCGTCGACAATTCGCAGGAGGGCATCCGCAATCCGGTTGGCATGTCCGGCGTGCGCCTGGAGGTGCGCGCCCATCTGGTCACCTGCGCCGTGTCTGCCGCGGCCAATATCAGCAAGTGCGTGAACCGTTGCGGCCTGCAGGTCGACGACCTGATCCTGAGTTCAGTCGCTTCCAGCACCGCCGTGCTGACCGCCGACGAGCGCGAACTTGGCGTCGTGCTGGTCGACATCGGCGCCGGCACCACCGATATCGCGGTGTTCGTCCAGGGCGCGATCCGGCACACCGCTTCGCTGCCGATCGCCGGCGACCAGGTCACCAACGACATCGCCCACCTGCTGCGCACGCCGACCCCGGAAGCCGAGCAGATCAAGGTGCGTTACGCCTGCGCGCTGGCGCAATTGGCCACCGCCGAGGAAAGCATCCAGGTGCCGAGCGTCGGCGACCGCCCGCCGCGCAGGCTCGCGCGCCAGGCGTTGGCCGAGGCGGTGCAGAACCGTTACGAGGAAATCTTCGAGATGGTCCAGGCCGAACTGCGCCGCTCCGGTTTCGAGGAGCTGGTGCGCGCCGGCATGGTGCTCACCGGTGGTGCCTCGCGCATGGAAGGCGTGGTGGAACTGGCCGAGGAAATGCTGCACATGCCGGTGCGTGTGGGCATTCCGCAACACGTTTCCGGGTTGGGCGAGGTGGTCGGCAATCCGGTGCACGCCACCGGCGTGGGCCTGCTGCTCTGGGGCAGCCAACTTGAGCATCCACACCGGCCGCGCATCAACACCGGCAAGGCAGGAACCCTTTTCAGCAAGTTGCGCAACTGGTACCGAGGCGAATTCTAGATGTGTGGGAGCGGCTTCAGCCGCGATTTTTCCCCACACGGCAATCGCGGCTAAAGCCGCTCCCACAAGAAGCAACAAATAAGAACTATCCCCATTGAACACACGAGGACACGGACATGGCACATTTTGAACTGGTAGAACGACTGGCACCCAATGCCGTCATCAAGGTCATCGGCGTCGGCGGCGGCGGTGGCAACGCGGTCGCGCACATGGTCAACGCCGGCGTCGACGGCGTCGAATTCATCACCGCCAACACCGACTCGCAGGCGATCAAGCAGTCGGGCGCCAAGCAGCAATTGCAACTCGGCAGCAACGTGACCAAGGGCCTGGGCGCCGGCGCCAATCCGGAAGTCGGCCGCCAGGCTGCGCTGGAGGATCGCGAACGCATCCTGGAGGCGCTCGACGGCGCCGACATGGTGTTCATCACCGCCGGCATGGGCGGTGGCACAGGCACCGGCGCGGCGCCGGTAGTCGCGCAGCTGGCCAAGGAGCGCGGCATCCTGACCGTGGCCGTGGTCACCAAGCCGTTCCCGTTCGAAGGCCGCCGGCGCATGCAGGTCGCGTTGAAGGGCATCGAGGAACTGGCCAACCACTGCGACTCGCTGATCACCATCCCGAACGAGAAGCTGATCACCGTACTCGGTCGCGATGCGACCATGATGCAGGCCTTCCGCGCCGCCAACGACGTCCTGCTGGGCGCCGTCCAGGGCATCGCCGACCTGATCGTTCGCCCGGGCCTGATCAACGTCGACTTCGCCGACGTCCGCACGGTGATGTCGGAGATGGGCCTGGCCATGATGGGTTCCGGTACGGCCCGCGGCGACGACCGCGCCCAGGCCGCCGCCGAGGCCGCGATCAGCAACCCGTTGCTCGACGAGGTCAACCTGTCCGGCGCCAACGGCGTTCTGGTCAACATTACCGCCGGACCGGATTTCACCATGCGCGAGTTCGACGAAGTGGGCCGGATCATCGAAGAGTTCGCTTCCGAAGACGCGACAGTGGTCATCGGTACCGTGCTCGATCCCGAGATGGCCGATGAGGTTCGGGTCACCGTGGTGGCCACGGGGCTGGGCCGCACCGCCGCCCGGATGCCGATCCGCACCAACAGCGATCGCAACGAAGGTCCGCGTGAGTCTCTGCGCGCACCGGTCAAGCTAGTCCGCAATGCCACCACTGGCCTGGCCGATTTCGACGCCATGCCGGTCAACGCCGCGGGCATGCCGCCGCTCGGTCTGTCGTCGGCCGGTCAGAACCTCGGCCTGCGCAACAGCAGTCGCGGCGCCGAAACGGCCGCCGCCACGGCGCTGGCCGACCTGCCGACCGACCACAGCTACCTGGATATCCCGGCGTTCCTGCGCCGTCAGGCCGATTGAAAGGGATCCGTGTCCCTGGGTGTTTTCTCCCCGCCGGTTCGCCGGCGGGGGGCTTTTTTTGTAGGAGCGGCTTCAGCCGCGATTCCCTGATTTGGCCGGGCAGGCCATTCGCGGCTGAAGCCGCTCCTACACAGGCGGGAACTCCTGGACCTGCGGCTGGTCTGGATCACAGTTCCGGCTATTCCTGGCTGGAAACAGGGGGGCAGGACTTTCGGCCGGGGCTGTTCGGGGGGCCCTGTGATATCCTTTGCGTTAAAATTTTGTGTCGCCCAGCCGGAGAACGCTGGAAATGATCAAGCAACGCACTCTCAAAAATGTCATTCGCGCCACCGGCGTGGGGCTGCATAGCGGCGAGAAGGTGTACATGACCCTGCGCCCGGCCGCCCCGGACACCGGTATTGTTTTCCGTCGCACCGATTTCGCGCGCCCGATAGAGATCAAGGCGCAGGCGGAGTTGGTTGGCGACACCAGCTTGTGCACGGCGCTCGTCCAGGGCGATGTTGCGGTAAAGACCATCGAGCACCTGCTTTCGGCCATGGCCGGCCTGGGTATCGACAACGCTTACGTCGACTTGTCCACGGCCGAAGTGCCGATCATGGACGGGTCGGCCGGACCGTTCGTGTTCCTGCTGCAGTCGGCCGGTATCGAAGAGCAGAACAAGGCCAAGCGCTTCATCCGCATCAAGAACACCATCAAGGTCGAAGACGGCGACAAATGGGCCCGCTTCGAGCCGTTCGACGGCTTCAAGGTCGGCTTCACCATCGACTTCAACCACCCGATGTTCCAGAAATCGGTGTCCAGCGCCGAGATCGATTTCTCGAGCACCTCGTTCGTCAAGGAAGTCAGCCGCGCCCGCACCTTCGGTTTCATGAAGGACATCGAATACCTGCGCGAGCGCAACCTGGCGCTGGGCGGCAGCATGGACAACGCCATTGTCCTTGACGACTACCGGGTCTTGAACGAAGACGGCCTGCGCTACGAAGACGAGTTCGTGAAACACAAGATCCTCGACGCGATCGGCGATCTGTACCTGCTCGGGCACAGCCTGATCGGCGCCTTCTACGGCTACAAGTCCGGCCATGCGCTGAACAACAAGCTCCTGCGCGCCCTGCTCGCCGAGCAATCGGCCTGGGAATACGTGACCTTCGAGGACGAGGAAGCCGCTTCGGCTGCCCCCATCTCCTACGCGCACCCCGCCCAGGCGCTGTAAATCACTGATATTCCGTGATTTCGGTCCAGGAATGCGGACCGGGAGCGGCCGACGGCCGCCAATTAACCCGAACTTAACGGCAGCCCGGACGGCATGGGGCAGAATGCCCCACACAAAAAATATTCACGGCAAGGAAGCCAGCTTCAACAATTGAGCCCGGAGGTCTGGATCGTTTACAGACTGGGCGGTTGCCCGCAGTGAGTCGCGGACAGCTTCAGAAAGGGGTTTGCCGACAACAGTCTCCGGGGAGATCGAAGACGTCGGTACCACTTTGACGACCAGCGTGCGGACCGGATGGCCGGCCGCGGCAGCCCCGTCCAACAGGACGTCGGCCACCAGCCGCAGCTTGTTCTTCCAGACTGGGGCGCTGACCAAAAACACGAGTCTGTCGTTATCCACGTTGGCCAGTCGGCAATTTTCGGCAAGCGCGGCGGGCAGATTCTGGCGCAGCAATTGATCGAGCCGGCCCAGAGCCTGGGCACGCTGGATCAATGGACCAAGTCCCGCCGCCGAGGCCGCTTGCAGGGCCTGCGGGGGAGAACTTGATCCGGCGGCGCCGCGATCTTGAGAGTGAGTACGTTTCGACATGATGAATGTGATCATCGTATCCAAGTTCTTCCGGGCGCCCAAGAAAATGTCTCTTGGCGATCCCAAAGTGGCGGCCAGCATCGCCGGCGTAGCGTTCGCCCTGCTGGCGATTGCCTTCGGCAGTGGCTTCGCCGTCCGCGGCTCGAATGGCCTGGCGGCTGCCGAGATCGCCCAGCTCAAACAGGACCTGCGCCAGCAACGGGGCGAGTTGAAGTCGGCCCGCGAGGACGCACAGCGTGAAATCAACGCCGTTGCCGCCCGCGTCGGCGAACTCCAGGCCCAGGCCAACCGGCTCAATGCGCTCGGCGAGCGCCTGACCCACGATGGCAAGCTCAGCGACGGCGAGTTCAACTTCGATCGCGTGCCCGGCATGGGCGGCGCGGAAATGGTCCACGACATCCCGGCCGGCGACCTGCTCAAGAGCCTGGACGAGTTGCAGGCCAAGTTCGACCACTCCGGCGCGCAGCTCTCGGTGCTCGAGTCGATGCTTTACAACCAGCAGCTGCAACTGAGCGCCATTCCCTCCGGCCGCCCGTCCAAGGGTTACATCACTTCCGGTTTTGGCACCCGTTCGGACCCGTTCAATGGCGGCCGGGCGCACCACATGGGCATCGATTTCAACGCCAACACCGGTGATCCGGTGCTGTCGGCTGCCGGCGGCGTGGTCAGCTACGCCGGCGTCAAGAGCGGTTACGGCAACGTCGTGGAAGTCGACCACGGCAACGGCTACCGCACGTTGTACGGGCACAATTCCAAGCTGATCGTGCGCGCCGGCGATATCGTCCGCGCCGGGCAGCAATTGGCCAAGGCCGGTTCCACGGGCCGCTCCACCGGTCCGCACGTGCACTTCGAAGTCCACGTCAACGGCCGCCCCGTCAATCCGCGCAAATTCCTCGATAAAGT
>JBAZBG010000113.1:0-6876 GCA_041671585.1 Arenimonas sp.
ATGATGAATGGCGCCGGTGGCGAGCAAGGCATGGATCGGCACGCTGCCGGGCTCGGGAAAACGGTCGGACACCAGCAGCAGGATTGCGCCGGCGCGCACCGCCGCCTCGGCCTCGCGACACAAACGGCGCAAACCCTCGGCCAGCGGCTCGCGGTGCTGCAGGTACAGCTCCAGCCGCGCGTGCGCGTGCACGAACTCCGGCAAGGCCAGCAGCTGGCGCAACTTGCGCTGCGAGAGCAGCGGCGAGTTGAGCATCACCTGCCGGGCATTGGCCGGCGTCATCTCGAAAACATTGCCCTCGCGCCCGATTTGCGTGGTCAGCGACATCACCACCTGTTCGCGCAGCGGATCGATCGGCGGATTGGTGACCTGGGCGAAGGCCTGGCGGAAATAATCGTAGAGCGGGCGCACCTGGTGCGAGAGCACGGCGAACGGTGTGTCGTCGCCCATCGATCCGGTGGCTTCCTGTTCGGTTTCGGCCAGCACGCGCAACACGCTCTCGCGTTCTTCGCGGGTGAGCTGGAACAACTTCTGGAAGCGGCGCAGCGTGGCGGCGTCGAAGGGTTCGGCGGCGAGCGAGGGATCGACCAGGTCGGAAGTCAGGTAAGTCACGCCCTGCTTGAGCCAGCGCTTGAACGGCGCGCGATCGCGGTTGATCGCGTCGATGTCGGCGCTGTGCAGCAGCTTGCCCGCCTGCAGGTCGACCGCGAGCATTTCGCCGGGGCCGAGCTTGCCTTTGGCGATGATGCTCTCCGGCGCGCAATCGAATACGCCGGTTTCCGAGGCGACGATCAACTGCCGGGCATCGGTCAGCATCCAGCGCGCCGGCCGCAGGCCATTACGATCGAGCGTGCACGCGGCATAGCGGCCATCGCACAGGACGATGCCGGCCGGACCGTCCCAGGGATCGAGCGAGAGCCCGTAGTATTCGTAGAAGGCGGCCAGGTCCGGATCCTTGTATTCCAGCGACGAGGTCGCCGGCGGAATCAGGATGCGCATTGCCTGCAGCAGGTCCATGCCGCCGACCAGCAGCGCTTCGAGCATGTTGTCCAGGCTTTGCGAATCCGAACCGGTCAGCGAGACCAGTGGTTGCAGCGCGCTGAAATCGACGCGCGGCGTCGACCAGCGCGCGCCGCGCGCCAAGGACCAGTGCCGGTTGCCTTCGATGGTGTTGATCTCGCCGTTGTGCGCCAGCAGGCGAAACGGTTGCGCCAGTTTCCAGGCCGGTGCGGTGTTGGTGGAGAAGCGCTGATGAAACACCACCACGCTCGAGGCCAGGTCGGCGCGGGCCAGGTCCGGGTAGACCGCGCTCAGCGCGTCGGGCAACACCATCGCCTTGTAACCCAGGGTCGTTGCCGACAGCGTGACCACATAGAATTCCGCGCAGTCCGCCAACGCTCTCTCCGCCGCGCGGCGCGCCAGGAACAAGGCGCGTTGCAGATCGGCCGGCGTCAGCGCGCCTTCGACATCGACGAACACCTGTTCGATGCGCGGCATGCCGGCCAGCGCGATCGGTCCGCAGTCCTCGCGCGACACCGGCACCACGCGCCAGCCAGCGACGCGCAGGCCTTGCGCCACCAGGGTGCCGGCCAGCGTGTCGCGCGCCACCGCGGCTGCCTGCGGGTCGGTCGGCAGGAACACGGCGCCGGCCGCGAATTGCCGGCCCAGGCTCAAGCCGGCTTCGGCGGCAATCGCGCGCAGGAATGGCTCCGGCCGGTGAATCAGCACGCCGCAGCCGTCGCCGCTGCGGCCGTCGGCGCCGACCGCGCCGCGATGCGCCAGGCGCGACAGGGCGGTCAGCGCGGCATCGACCAGGCCGCGACTGGCGCGGTTGTCGAGATCGGCAATCAAGCCGAAGCCGCAGCTGTCGCGTTCGAAGCCCGGGGCATACAGGCCCTGGGGGGAGACTGTGCTCATCGACCCTCCGCAAGCGTAGGTCGCGCTCCGCCGCGACCCGTGGCTGGGCCGATGTCGCAAAGCGCTTCGATGCCAAGGTCACACAGCCGCTTAGAGTTTCTGCTCTTTGCCGTTCACGCCGCCTCCGGCACGTTGTAGAGTGGGCCTGTCCACCGAGAGGAGAGACCTATGCGCACGGTACTGGTCGCCAGTTCCAAGGGCGGCGCCGGCAAGTCCACGATCGCCACCAACCTCGCTGCGCATTTCGCGCTGGAGGGCAAGCGCACGGTCATGATCGA
The DNA here is from genome assembly GCA_041671585.1 of Arenimonas sp. Classification (GTDB taxonomy): domain Bacteria; phylum Pseudomonadota; class Gammaproteobacteria; order Xanthomonadales; family Xanthomonadaceae; genus Arenimonas. The sequence goes on from JBAZBG010000113.1 coordinate 2,196, forward strand.
CGCTGACCGGCAAAAGTCATCGACCCATTGGAGCGAGAAGCGCGCCGGCCTGTCCAGCGCGGTGCTGCCGATCGATGCCACGCGCCGGGGCTGGGAGAAGCACGTTCCCGGCGACACCCAGTTCGCGGTGATCGATGCGCCCGCCGGGTCGATGGCCGATGACCTGGAAGCGTTCCTCGAACGCGCCGACGCCGTGCTGGTGCCGGTCAATCCGTCGATGATCGATCTGGAAGCGACCGTGCCCTTCCTCGATTCCCTGGCGGCGCACCCGCGGGTGAAGAAGGGCAAGTTGCCGGTCGCCCTGGTCGGCAATCGCCTCAAGCCGTGGACGAGCGCGTCGCAACAGGCGATGGGCCAGCTGAAAAGCTGGCCTTATCCGTTGGTCGGCCAATTGCGCGACACCCAGGCGTACGTGTTGATGGTTGCGCTCGGCAAAAGCGTGTTCGATTACCACTCCGAACAAATCCGCGGCCATCAGGACGACTGGGCGCCGCTGCTCAAATGGCTAAGGAAGGCACTCTGATGCGCGAATTGATCCTGCTCCGTCACGCCCATGCCGAGCCGGCCAGCGCCGGCCAGGACGATATCGATCGACCGTTGTCGCGGCAGGGTCTGGCCGAGGCGGAGGCCGCCGGGCGCTGGCTCAAGCAGCACGGCTATGTGCCCGAGCGGATCGTCGCCTCGCCATCGCGCCGCGCGCGCGAAACCCTGGAGCAGGTGTTGCAGGTGCTCGGCTACGTCGAGCAGCTGCAGGACGCGCGCATCTACGACGCCACGCCCGGCACGCTGATGCAGGTGGCGGACGAACACCGCGCCCACGGCCGCGTATTGATGCTCGGGCACAACCCGGGACTGGAACAGATGGCGGCGTTGCTGACCTCCGGCCAGTCCGGGGATTTCCGCGGCATGCCGGCGGGCGCCATCGCGGTGCTGCACCTGCCTGTCGATGCGCAGCTCGAGCCCGGCGTCGCCAAGCTGGCGGCCTTTTGGTGGCCATGAGCCGATGAGCTTCGCGCGAACGAGCGCGTTGCTGGTCTTGCTCTTCGGCGGCGGGTCGATGGCCACTTCAGCCCAGGCACAGGAAATCGCCTCGATCGCCCTCGACGCTGGGCAGTCGAGCGCGAGTTTCATCGTCCACATGCGCATCCGGAAACCCGCCGAAGGCAAATTGACCAAGGTCAGCGGCCAACTGCGCGGGACGCCGGTCGCCGGCTGGGAGGTGCTGGTCAAGGTCGACGGCAGCAGCCTGCATCTGGATGGTCCGCGCTGGATGGACCGGGTTACCCGCTCGGATGCCTTCCTGGCCGTGGATCGCTTCCCGGCAATCGGCTTCGACTCCGAGCGCTTCACCGATGCCATGTTGCGTACCGGCGGGCCATTGCGTGGTCAGTTGACCTTGCGCGGGCTTACGCGGCCAGTCAGTTTCAAGCTGCTACCGTCGGCCTGTGACCAGCCCGGCCGCAACTGCGACATCCAGGTGCAGGGAACCATCAGCCGCCATGCTTTCGGAATGAACGCCTACCGCGCACTGGTCAAGGACAACGTGGACTTCCACATTCGCGCGCGCCTGCAACCGACCACTCCCGCGCCATGAATGCCGGCCATCGCCTCATCCTCGGCCTGTCCTGGCTGCTGCTCGGCGCCTGCGCGCATATTTCCAAGCAGGAAACGCTGCAAGCAGCGACTTATGCCGAACAGGCGCGCAGCCGCGCCGTGGTCTGCGCCGCGGACTGCGCCATTGCCTCGCCGCTGCTCGATCTTGGCGCGGCGGCCTACGCCGCGTCGACCGCCGACCAACCCAGGCACAGCCTGGTCCTGCTCGACCACGGCCAGGATTCGTTGCTGGCGCGCGTGCACTTGATCCGCAGTGCGCGACGAAGCATCGATCTGCAGACGTTTCATTTCGCGCGCGACGATGCCGGGCGCGTGGTGCTCGACGAATTGCGCGCTGCCGCCGAGCGCGGCGTGAAAGTGCGTCTGTTGATGGATCAGCTCAACGGCCTGGCGGACCCGGAGCTGCAGGCCAAGCTGGCGGCGTTCCACGTCAACTTCGAATTGCGCCAGTACAACCCGATTTTTGCCCAGTCGGATGTCAACATGCTGGAGTTTGCCGGCGGCGTGCTGTTCCGCTTTCGCGACCTGAACCGGCGCATGCACAACAAAGTGATGATCGTCGACGACCAGGTGGCGGTGATTGGCGGGCGCAATATCCAGGACGAATATTTCGATTGGCATGCCAGCTACAACTACCGCGATCGCGACTTGCTGGTCGCCGGGCCCGAGTGCGCCGCGATGAAGGCCAATTTCGACGCTTTCTGGAGCGATCGTCGCAGCCTGGCGCCAGCGCAACTGGCAGACGTGGCGCGCGTGTTGCTGCGCAATCACGGGCCGCCGGATGGGCCGCCCCCGCCGCGTTCTGCGCGCGTCGCGGCCATGGCCGCGATGGCTGCCGATGGCGCCCGGGTCTTCGCCCGGCTGTCGGAGCACCTGTTCCAAGTGGGTCGCGTCGAATTCTTCGGCGACCTGCCAAGCAAGCATGACCAGGTCAGCCAGAGCCGCATCGACGCCTCCCAGGCCCTGCTCGACGTGGTGGCCGGCAGCCGGCACGAGCTGCTGCTGCAGACGCCGTACCTGGTGATGTCGCGACCGGCGCGCAACTTGTTTCGGGAGCTGCAGCAGCGCGAGGTACCGCTGAAGGTGGTGGTGTCGACCAATTCCCTCGCGGCAACCGACGCTTTCCCCGCGTATGCGATGTCCTACAAGTACAAGCGCATGTTCCTGCGCGAGCTTGGCTTCCAGATTTACGAGTACAAGCCGTTCCCGGCCGACATGCCCATAGACCTGGCGGCCGTGCCTGGCGCCACCGAAACCATCGCGCAGGACGGCCTGGGGCTGGGTTCCGGCTCCGGCCAGGGTCCGGTGCCGCTCAAGCGCGCCGGCGTGCGCATCGGCCTGCATTCCAAATCGATGGTCGTCGACGAGCAAATCGCCGTCGTCGGCAGCCACAACTTCGATCCGCGCTCGGCGCATTTCAACACCGAGAGCCTGGTCATGGTCCACGATGCGCCGTTTGCCCGTGCGCTGGCGGCGAGCATCCGTCGCGACATGGCGCCCGGCAACTCCTGGGTGATCGCGCCCAAGGCGAAGCTGCCGGTGGTCGCCCAACTCAACTACAACCTGGGCAAGCTGTCGGAGAAGCTGCCGATCTTCGATGTCTGGCCCTGGCCGTACGCAACCAGCTACGAACTCAAGCCCGGTTGCCAGCCGCTGGTCCCGACCGATCCCGGCTTTCAGGCGTGCTACCAGTCGGTCGGCGATTTCCCCGAAGTCAACCTGACCATGAAAATGATCTATACCCGGGTCCTGACCGTGTTCGGGGCTGGATTCATCCCGATCCTCTAGCGCCGCCCGCGGCCCTGCGATTGACGGCGAAAGCCCCGACGCCTAGGCTGCGATCTTTACACGCAGACACCACCGGATTACCCCATGCCCCTCGCCATCAGCTTCGAACTGTCCGACCGCGACCTGGAACACTTCAATCAGGCCATCAAGGCCGCCACTTTTTCCGCCGGCAGCAAGACTTCGGAAGAGGTGATCGTGGCGGCCGGCAAGCTGCTCGAAGAAGCCGCCAACCTGCAGTTGCCGGACTTCATCTACGAGCGCCTGGACAAACTCGACGCCTTGATCGCCATGGTCCGCGACGAAGGTTGGGCATTGCCCGACGAAGACCGCCAGCGCGTGCTGTCGGCGCTGGTCTATTTTGCCGATCCGAAAGACATCATTCCGGACAGCGTGCCGGTGCTCGGTTATTTCGACGATGCCATCGCCATCGAACTGTGTGTGCGCGAATTGCGCCACGAGCTGGACGCCTACGAGGAATTCTGCGACTACCGTCAAGGCGAAGCCGATCGCCGCGGCATGAGCCCGGCCGCCGTCGGTCGCGCCGAGTGGCTGGCATCGCGCCGCGATGAATTGCAGGACCGCATGCATCGCCAGCGCACCCGCGATTTCGGCACCGGCTACGGCAACAGCTCTGGCTTCGCCCGCGAGGGCTACACGCAGGCGTGGCGCCCGAGCATGTTGCGCGTGCGCTGATCGCGCCGATGGCGGGTCCGTTTCGCCGGCGCCCGACGCTGGAAGATTTGAACCGCGGCACCGCCAACACGGCGGTGTCGATGCTGGGCATCGTGATTACCGAGCAGGGCGAGGATTACCTGCGCGGCACGATGCCCGTCGATGAACGCACCAAACAGCCGTATGGGCTGCTGCACGGCGGCTCGTCCGCGCTGCTGGCCGAAACGCTGGCCAGCCTGGCCGGCAATCTGTGCGTGGAGGATCCGGCGCGCCAGCAGGCGGTCGGGCTGGAGCTGAACGCCAATCATCTGCGCGCGGTCACCTCCGGCACGGTGACCGGCACCGCGCGCGCCTTGCATGTCGGTCGCAGCACACAGGTCTGGGATGTGCGCATCGAAGACGAACAAGGCCGGCTGGTCTGCGTCTCCCGCCTGACCATGGCCATGAAAAACATGTAGGGGCGGTTGTGGGAGCGGCTTCAGCCGCGATGCCTCTCGACAGTTGTCGCGGCTGAAGGCGCTCCTACTCGCTAGTTATCGTGGCTGAAGCCGCTCCTACACACACACATACGCACGCGTCGGGTGCATGCTCTAGTTTGCTTCGTGCA
>JBAZBG010000114.1:0-6869 GCA_041671585.1 Arenimonas sp.
CGAAGTCGCGCAGCACCGTCGCGCCGAGAAAGGCGATGACCGCGCCGACCATGAAGCTGAGCAACAGGACCAGGGGCACCGCGTCGAGGCCGACCTGTTCCATGTGGTGCACGGTCGGCGTCATGCGTATGCGCGAGGGATTGAACAGCGTCCGGATCGTCGTCTGCAAGGTCAGGCCGCCGAAGCCGATCAGGGCCAGGACCTCCCTGGCATAGTCTTCCATCGAAAAACCGAGACGCTCGAGCATGCGCCGGAAGCCGAGATCCTTGGCTTTCGAGTGCGGCGGCGTTTCGCAGATTTCGCGGACGGCATCGACCATGGACTGGTACTTGCCCTGCACCTCCACCGTCGCCAGGCCGAGGCCGACCCGCACCGCGTAGCGCGACAGCAGCATGGCGCCGGTCGAGTCGAGCTTCTGGATATCGCGGCCATCGATGTCCTTGGCGCGATCGGGCGCGGACTCGATGAAGGCGAGCAGTTCCGTGGCGTGGCGCAGCGTCCAGTCGCCAGCGGCGCACAGGATATCCGGGTCGCTCTTGCTCGGACCGATGGTCGGGGCGGTACTCATCTGACCCAGAGCATGCAGGAAACTCCGGTCAACGTCAGCACCACGCCGACCACGGCACGGCGCGTCAGTGGTTCCTTCAGCCATACCGCGGCCAGCAACAGGATGAAAATCGAGGCGGTTTCGTTAAGGATCGCCGCCACCGAGGCCTGGGTGAACTTGTAGCCGGCCAGCCACAGCACCATGGCCAGGAACTGGCCGATGAAGGCGGCTACCGCCAGTTTGCGCCAGGGCATGCCCACGCGTGGCGGCGTCAGCTGGGCCGTCTCGCCACGCAGCCAGGCGATGACCGCCAGGCCGGCGAGGGCGCCGAGCAGGCGCAGGCCGGTGACCCAGAGCAAGGGCTGCGCCTCGAGCACCCGTTTCACCAGCACGATGGAGACGGCCATGAGGATGATCGCGAGCAGCGCATAGGCGAGGCCGCGAAGCGCATGTGCCGGCTTGGCGGCGGCGCCGCGCCGCGGCCACGCGGCGATCCACACGCCCAGGCTGACCAGGGCAAAGCCCAGCAGCTGCACCGGCAACAGATGCTCGTCGAGAAACGCATAGCCGAGCACGATCACGAACGGACTGTAGAAGTTGCCGAGCACGCCCATGCGGCTCGCGCCCAGTTCGTTGAGCGCGCGAAAATACAGCGTGTCGGCGATGCCGATGCCGAGCAGGCCGCTGCCGAGCGCAGCGAAGATCTGCCAGGCCGAAAAACTGGGAATGTCCAGGCCGTGCAAGAGCGGGATGGCCGGCAACAGCATCGCCATCACCAGCAGATTTTTCAGGAAGTTGAGCTGCAGGGGCGGCAACGTTGCTCCCAGCTGCCGGTAGAACATCACGCCGATCGCCCAGGCCAAAGCGCTGAGGATCGAGCACAGTTCGCCGAAGCCGGCAGTCACGGCCATCTCAAGTTTTCGCGGGGGGCCCTCATTGCCGGCTATTGTCCGGTGCCGCGCTGATTCGTGCCATCCTTTCCGCATGCTTGAAGCTGTTTCGACATCCAATCCCGACAGCGCCGCGCCCTGGCTGGCGCGCGTCGACTTCGTGCTCGAGCTGGCGCGTCGACTGCACATGTACGGTACTTCCGCGCAACGTCTTGAGGGCGCGGTCAGCCAAGTCGCGCGCCGCCTCGGGCTGGAAGCGGATGTCTGGTCCAACCCGACCGGCATGCTGCTGAGCTTCCCCGACCCCGAGCGCCCCGGCTACTCGATGACGCGCGTGATCCGGCTCGAACCGGGCGAGGAAAACCTGGGCCGCCTCGCCGCAGCCGACGCCATCGCCGAGGACGTGCTCGCCGGCCGCCGCGACACCGCCGAAGGCTTGGCGGCGATGCGCGCGCTCGACCGACCGCGCCGACCCTACGCCGCGCTCTGGACCGTACTGGCGTTTGGCCTGGCCTCCTCGTCGGTTACCGGTCTGCTGCCCAATAGCGGTTGGGCGGACCTCAGCACCGCCGCGCTGCTCGGCTGCGGCATCGGCCTGCTGACCGAGATTTCCGCCAACCGGCCACGGCTCGACCCTGCGCTGGATGCGCTCGCCGCCTTCCTGGTGACATTGATCGCCACCGCGGTCGCGACCTTCGTCGCGCCGCTGTCCTTGCAGGGCGTGATCATCGCCGGCCTGATCGTGCTGATGCCCGGCCTGACGCTGACCACCGCCGTGTCCGAACTCACGGCCAAGCAATTGGTATCCGGCACCGCGCGTTTCGCCGGCGCCCTGACCACATTGTTGAAACTCACCTTCGGTGCGGTCGCCGCCGCGCAAGTGGTGAACCTGCTCGGTTGGACGCCGATGCCCAATACCGGCGACGCGCTGCCAGTGTGGATGCCGTGGCTGACGCTGCTCGCCGGTTCGTTTGCGTTCGCCGTTTTGTTCAAGGCCGCGCGCCGCGACGTGCTGTTGGTGATGGCTTCGGTGTGGTTGGGCTACGCGGTGACGCGCTTCGCTTCGCTGGTGCCGGGCGCGTCCGAAAACGCGCTGCCGGGCGGCGTGTTCCTGGCCGGCATCGTGGTTACCGCCGCGGGCAATCTGTATGGACGACTGGCGAATCGGCCGAGTGCCTTGATTCGTGTGCCTGGCATCATCCTGCTGGTGCCGGGGTCGCTCGGCTTCCGCAGCTTCAACTTCGTGTTCGAGCGCGATGTGCTGCTTGGGCTGGATACCGCGTTTGCGGTGTTGGCGGCGTTGATCGCGTTGGTGGCCGGCATCTTGTTCGGCAACCTGCTGATGCCGACGCGCCGCAATTTGTGACGACGCGCCTGAGACTCTGCTCCTTAACAAGTATCGCTGGAGGCCCATGAGACCCAGATCCCAAAATTCGAGCCTGTGGTCCTGATTGGCGATGACGCCGCACTCGCTGCGCAAATCTCCGTGCCTTCAGCGCGCTGGAATCCTTGATCCAAGTCAAGCCCAACAGCTATCCATTTAATAGATTGGCCACACCATGGCCGCAAACTGGATGCCATCGTGAGAGTCGCGCTCCGTGCTCCAAGCTCCGCCGCAAGCTCGCCGGTCAGCGAATCGACGGATTCGGACCTGATCGCTCAATTCCTGCGCGGCTCGCAGCTGTGTGCGACTGTAGTAATTGCCATCGGGGTGTCCGTACTCATCGGCTGGCAGTTCGATATTGGATTGCTGAAAAGTATCTACCCCGGGCTGAGCTCGATGGCGCCCAACAGCGCGGTGTGTTTCGTGCTGGCCGGTGCAACTCTGTGGCTGTTGCAGCCTGCTTTCGCCGCTGGCTGGCGCAGGCGAGCGGCGCAGGTTCTGCCGTTCGGCATGATCCTCATCGGAGGTCTGACGCTCGCCGAGTATCTTTTTGTCCTCAGCCTGCGCATCGACGATCTGTTTTTTGCCGATCCGAGTCACGCGGTGCAAACCGCGCACCGCGGCCGGATGGCCGTGGCAACGGCACTGGAATTCCTGATGTTCGGCTTTGCGCTCCTTCTGGTCGGTCTGGAAACGAAGACCGCTCATCGAACAGCGCGGTTGCTGGTTGTGACCAGTTCAGTGATGTCTCTGGTGGGCTTGCTCGGCTTCGTTTACGGCAAGGCCTCGCTGTACGCCGTACCGTTGTTCACCGGTGTCGCGCTGCACACCGTGGTAACCATGCTAGTCCTGGGCGTAGGCACCATCGCGGTGCAGCCGGCACGGGGATTCGCAACGCTGTTGACCAGCGCCGGCCCAGGCGGCCAGTTGACCCGTCGTCTGCTGCCCTATGCGGTCGTGATCCCCCTGACGCTGGGCTGGTTGCGCCTGGAGGGCGAGCGGGCCGGCCTCTATCAGACGGCGATGGGCGTGGACCTGGCGATGGTATTGATGGTGGTCCTGTTCAGCGCCCTGATCGGTTGGAATGCACGCCTGCTGGACAAGGCCGAGGCGGAGAAGCGTCGCGCAGAAGTTGCGCTGAGGGAATATGCCGCGGAGGTTCGGGATCTCTACGAACGAGCGCCCTGTGGCTATCACTCCCTGGATAGCGAGGGCAGGTTTGTCCGCATCAACGATACCGAACTGTCGTGGATTGGTTACCAGCGCGAAGAAGTCATCGGCAGGCTGAAATTCTCAGACCTGCTTACCGCGGACGGTCGGCGGGAATTTCGAGAGCGCTTTCCGCGGTTCAAGGAACAAGGCCAGATCAGGGATGTTGAATTCGATGTGCGACGCAAGGATGGCAGCATCCTACCGGTGCTGCTCAACGCCACAGCGGTGCTTGATGCGGATGGCCATTACCTGATGAGCCGTTCCACGGTTTTCGACATTACCGAACGTCGGCGCGCGGAGCAGGCGCTGCGCCTGAGCGAGCAGCAAGTGCGCCTGCGCCTGGCGGAAATCGAACAGATCTACCGGTACGCGCCGGTGGGATTGTTTATTTTCGACTGCGACTACCGCTTCCAGCGGATCAACGAGCGCATGGCTGAGATCAACGGCTTTCCGCCTGCCGCCCACATCGGCAAATCGATGTGGGAGATCGTCCCCCACCTGGCCGAGCAGCTCAAGGAACTCTACCGGCCGGTGTATGAGCGCGGCGAGCCGGTGCTCGATGTGGAGATCCACGGACGCACGCCCAAGGATCCGGAGGTCGATCGCGACTGGCTGGCGAGCTATTTCCCACTGAAGTCGGAGAGCGGGGAGGTTGTCGGGCTGATCGGCGCGGTGCTCGATATCACCGAGCGCAAACGCGCCGAAGAGGCGTTGCGCAAAAGCGAGGCGGAAATCCGCCGGCTCGCCTTGACCGATCCGCTCACGGAGCTGGCCAACCGACGCCGGCTCGACGGCGACCTGCTGGCAGAGTTGCATCGCGTGCAGCGCTATGGCGGACGGCTGTCGGTGGTGATGGCCGACCTGGACTATTTCAAGCGGGTCAATGACGAATACGGACACGCTGTTGGCGATGCAGTGCTGCAGGAATTCGCCAGGATACTTCGCGCCCAGTGCCGGGACACCGACCTGGTGGCGCGTTTTGGCGGCGAGGAGTTCCTGATCCTGATGCCGGAAATCGGGGCCGCCGACGCGCAGGCCTGCGCGGAACGGATGCGCGCGGCGCTGGAGCAGGCGCGCATTGCGCCACAGACGCGTCCGAACACGGCGACTTTCGGCGTCGCCGAGCTGATGCCGGGCGAAGACCAGGAGTCGCTGTTGCGGCGCGTTGACGAGGCGCTATACCGGGGCAAGGCGGCGGGGCGCAACCAGGTGGTGGCGGCAGGCTTCGCGCCCCCCTAATGTGGGAGCGGCTTCAGCCGCGATTGCTCCCGCTTCCGTTCTCGGCTTCAGGAAGGAAGGGCTAGAGCGATCGCGGCTGAAGCCGCTCCCACACGAAGGCTGGTTAGGCGGGGAAGCGGCGCAGGACGAGGCTGGCGTTGGTGCCGCCGAAGCCGAAGCTGTTCGACATCACGGTGTCCAGTTTCGCGTCGCGGGATTGCATCACCACGGGGTAACCTTCGGCGGCTGGATCGAGTTGTTCGATGTTGGCCGAACCGGCGATGAAGCCGCGTTCCATCATCAGCAGGCAGTAAATCGCTTCGTGCACGCCGGCGGCGCCGAGCGAGTGTCCCGATAAGGACTTGGTCGACGAGAACGGCGGCAGCTTGGCGCCGAAGACTTCGCGCATCGCGCCGAGTTCGGCCAGGTCGCCGACCGGCGTCGACGTGCCATGCGTATTCAGGTAATCGATGCCGCCCTCGACCGTGGCCAGGGCTTGCCGCATGCAGCGCGTCGCACCCTCACCGGATGGCGCGACCATGTCGGCGCCGTCGGAGGTGGCGCCGTAGCCGACGATCTCGGCGAGGATGCGAGCGCCGCGGCGCTGCGCGTGTTCCAGTTCTTCGACCACCACCATGCCACCACCGCCGGCGATGACGAAACCATCGCGCGCCGCGTCGTAGGCGCGCGAAGCGCGTTCCGGCGTGTGGTTGTACTTGGACGACAGCGCGCCCATCGCATCGAACAATACCGTCTGACTCCAGTGCAGCTCTTCGCCGCCACCGGCGAAGATCAGGTCCTGCTTGCCGAGCTGGATCTGTTCCATCGCCGCCCCGATGCAGTGCGCCGAGGTGGCGCAGGCCGAGGAGATGGAATAGTTCAGGCCGCGAATGCCGAAACCGGTGGCCAGGTTGGCCGAAACCGTCGAGCACATGGTGCGCGTGACCATGTACGGGCCGACCCGGCGCACGCCCTTGGCGCGCAGCAAATCCGCCGCCTCCACCTGGTTGGCGCAGGAGCCGCCGCCGGAGCCGGCGATCACGCCGATGCGCGGGTCCGAGACTTGCTCGGCGCTCAGGCCGGCGTCGGCGATGGCGTCGGCCATGCTGACGTAGGCGAATGCGGCGGCATCGCCCATGAAGCGGCGCTGCTTGCGGTCGATGCGTGCTTCCAGGTCGATCTGCGGCGCGCCGCCGACCTGGCTGCGAAAGCCCAACTCGGCGTATTCGGGAATGGCCCGGATGCCCGAGCGCGATTCGCGCAGGGACGCAGCGACGCTGGCGCGATCATTGCCAAGACAGGAAACCAGGCCCAGGCCGGTGATGACAACGCGTTTCATGGCGACCTCAAAGTGATTCGGTGGAAGTGAACAGGCCGACGCGCAAATCGGTGGCGCTATAGATTTCGCGGCCGTCGACCAGCATCTTCGCATCGGCGATGGCCAGCACCAACTTGCGCTCGACGATGCGCTTGATGTCGACGACATAGGTGACCAGCTTGGCGGTCGGCAATACCTGGCCGGCGAACTTCACCTCGCCCACACCGAGCGCGCGCCCGCGGCCCGGGTTCTTTTTCCAGACCAGGAAAAATCCGACCAGCTGCCACATTGCATCCAGGC
>JBAZBG010000115.1:0-6852 GCA_041671585.1 Arenimonas sp.
CTCGATACCGCCGCGCTGGTGGATTCGCTGGCCGCGTTGAGCGCCGAACACGACCAGAACAAGGCCGGCCTCGACGGACTCGCCACCGATCTGGAAGCGCGCAAGTCCGCGCTCGGCGCCCAACAGGAACAACAACGGCAGATGCAGGGCGAACTGTCCGACATCCGCAAGCAGATCCAGGCCGCCCGCGGCCGGCTCGCTTCGCTGGAGGCGCTGCAACATGCCGCGCTCGGCCAGGAAAAGAACGTCGCGCTCGATTGGCTCCGGACCCAGGGCATCCATGGCAATCAGCGCCTGGGCGAAGCCCTGGAAGTCGAAGCCGGTTGGGAGACCGCCGTTGAAACGGTGCTCGGCAGCCTGCTGGAAGCCGTGACCGTCGATGCTCCCGCTGATTGGCTCGATGCGCTCGGCAGCCTGGCCCAGGGCCGCGTGGCGCTGGTGTCGGCCGCTAGCGGCGACGTGCTGGTTCCGCCGGGATCGCTGGCCGCCAAGCTGAAGGGGCCGGCCGCGGTGCTTCGCTTGCTGGCCAAGGTGCACGTCGCTGACGATGCCGGCGCCGCCCGCGCCATGCTCGCCCAACTTGCCGATGACGAGGCGGTGATCACCCGCAACGGCGAATGGCTGGGCGCGGGCTGGTTGCGCGTGGTGCGCAGCGGCGAGGCGCAGCAGGGCGCGCTGGCGCGGGAGAGCGAGATCAAGCAGCTGCGCGCCGAGATCGAGACGCTGGCCGGCAATGAGCAACGGGTCAACGAAGCGCTGACCCAGATGCGCGACAAGTTGCTGGAAGCCGAGCAGCATCGCGAAGACGCGCAGCGGACCTTGTACCTGAGCCATCGCGGCGTTTCAGAATTGGCCGGGCAACTGCAGGGACTGCGCAGCAGGCTTGAGACCGCACAGGCCCGCGTGGCCCACATCGATACCGAACTGGGCTCCCTGGCCCAGATCCTGGAAGAGTCGCAGACGCAGGCGCGCGAGGCGCGCGCGCGGCTCGGCGAGGCCGTGGCGAAAATGTCGGAGCACGAGTCCGAGCGCCAGCAATTGGACGTGCTGCGGCGCAGCTTGAGCGAGGCCCGCGACCAGGCCCGCAACGCGGCGCGTGAAGCGCGCGAAACCGCGCATCAACTGGCCTTGGGGCTGGAATCGCAGCGCGCGCGCGTGCTGGCGCTGACCCAGTCCCTGGCGCGCATGGGCAGCCAGCGTGCGCAGCTGGAATTGCGACTCAACGAATTGCTCGCCCAACTGGCCGAAGGCGATGCGCCGATCAACAAGTTGCAGGGCGAACGGCAGACCGTGCTCGACCAGCGCGTGATCGTCGAGAAGGATCTGGCCGCTGCGCGTTCGGCGCTGGACGGCATCGAGAACGAATTGCGCAAATACGAACAAACCCGCCAGCAACGCGACCAGCAAGCGCTCGCCCAGCGCGAGGCCATCGGTGGTCGCCGTCTGGAAGAGCAGGCCGTGAGTCTCAAGGAAGGGCAGATCAGCGAGGCCATCGTCGGCGCCGGGCTGGAACTGGAAGCCGTCCTGCAGGGCTTGCCGGAAAACGCCGATTTCGACGGCTGGAGCAAAGCGCTGGCCGACATCGACTCCAAGATGCGCCGGCTGGAGCCGGTCAACCTGGCCGCCATCCAGGAATACGGCGAACAAAGCGAGCGCAAGACCTACCTGGATGCCCAGAACACCGACCTCACCCAGGCCCTGGATACGCTCGAGGCGGCGATCAAGAAGATCGACCGGGAAACCCGCGGCCGCTTCAAGGAAACCTTCGATCGCGTCAACGCCGGCGTGCAGGAACTGTATCCGCGCCTGTTCGGCGGCGGCCACGCCTACCTGGAACTGACTGGCGAAGACCTGCTCGATACCGGCGTATCGATCATGGCGCGTCCGCCGGGCAAGCGGGTGTCCAATATTTCGCTGCTCTCCGGTGGCGAGAAAGCGCTGACCGCGGTCGCCCTGGTATTCGCGATCTTCCGGCTCAACCCGGCGCCGTTCTGCCTGCTCGACGAAGTCGATGCGCCGCTTGACGAGGCCAACGTCGGCCGCTTCTCGACCATGGTTACCGAGATGAGCGAATCGGTGCAGTTCCTGTTCGTCACCCATAACAAGGCGACGATGGAGGCCGCCAAACAGCTGTCCGGCGTCACCATGCGCGAGCCCGGCGTCAGCCGATTGGTCTCGGTCGATCTGGCCGAGGCCTCGAAACTCGTGGGTGCGGCCTAACGTGCCGGTGCGGCATAATTGGGCTGATACCAGCGCAGCCGCTGGGTTCTGCCGATCCCGGCGCACTAAACACGGAGATTGACGATGATTGATGGACTCAGCGACACCACGTTGTTGCGCATCGGCATCGGTCTGGCATTCGTTGTTCTGGTTCTGGTGATCTACTTCTCCAGCCGCAGCAAGCCGGGGCAGGGCAAGCGCGTCGCGGTGGCCAGGACCGACGGCGACCCGCGCGTCGAGCCGACGCTGCGCGAGATCATCGAGGCCGAGCACCAGCAACAAGTCCCGACTCCGGCGGCCGGGCACCACGCCGTCGAACCCGTCGCGACACAGCAGCCGTCCGCGCCCGCATCCGGCAATGCCGTCGCGCAACCCGGCGCGCGTCCGGTGGCGGATTTCGACAAGATCGTCTCGATCTTCCTGGTCGCGCGTGCCGGACATGCGCTGAGCGGCGCCGATCTCGTGGTTGCCGCCGAGAAGGCCGGCCTGGTCTACGGGCACATGAATATCTTCCACCGCATGGTCGACAACCATCCGGAGCTGGGTCCGATCTTCAGCGTCGCCAATCTGGTCAAGCCGGGCTTTTTCGACCTGCGCGCGATCAAGGAACTGCAAACGCCGGGGGTGAATTTCTTCATCACGCTGCCGGGACCGATTTCCGCCCTCGATGCCTGGGACACGTTGTTGCCGACCGCGCAGCGCATGGCCGAACTGCTCGATGCCGTGCTGCTCGACGAAGAACGCAACGCGTTGGGCCGGCAACGCATCGCCAATATTCGCGACGAGATGCGCGCCTACGACCGCGCGCGCGAGAAGATGAATATCCGACCGGGCCGCTAGGCCATGCGCAGTCATGCCAAGCGCGCCGCCAGGCTGCGCGAGTTGATCGACGAGGCCAATACCCGCTACCACGTGCTGGATGAGCCGACGATTCCCGACGCGCAATACGATGCGATGTTGCGTGAGCTCGAAGCGCTCGAGGAAGCCCATCCCGAACTGCGCACCGACGACTCTCCGACTTTGCGCGTCGGCGCCAAGGCGCACGGCGAGTTCGCCCAGGTGCAGCACGCCAAGCCGATGCTGTCGCTGAGCAACGCGTTCTCGGAACAGGAAGTGCGCGATTTCGTCGGCCGTATCGTTGCTGCGACCGGCGACAGCTCGCCGCTGTTTTCCACCGAGCCCAAGCTCGATGGCCTGGCCATCAGCCTTCGTTACGAACGTGGCGTGTTCGTGCGTGGGGCAACCCGCGGCGATGGCGCGACCGGCGAAGACGTCACCGCCAATCTGAGGACGATCAAGGCGATTCCGCTGCGCCTGCGCGGCGCGGCGCCGGCATTGCTGGAAGTGCGTGGCGAGGTCTACATGCCGCGCGCCGACTTCGAGGCATTCAATGCGCGGGCGCGCGCGCGCGGGGAGAAGCCGCTGGCCAATCCGCGCAATGGCGCGGCGGGCTCCCTGCGCCAGCTCGATTCCAGGATCACCGCCTCGCGACCCTTGAGTTTCTATTCCTACGCCCTTGGCGCCTGCGAAGGCTGGACGCCGGCCGAGCGCCATTCGCTCGTGCTGCAGCAACTGCGCGACTTTGGTTTGCCGGTCTGTCCACAAGTCGACACGGCGATCGGCGCCGACGGGCTGCTGGCCTACTTCCAGCGCATCGGCGCCCTGCGCGATTCCTTGCCGTACGACATCGATGGCGTCGTCTACAAACTGGATCGACTTGACCAGCAGAATGCGCTCGGCTTCGTTTCGCGCGCGCCGCGCTGGGCGCTGGCGCACAAATTTCCGGCCCAGGAGCAGACCACCCGGCTCGAGGCGATCGACGTGCAGGTCGGCCGCACCGGCGCCATCACGCCGGTGGCGCGCCTGGCGCCGGTGACCGTCGCCGGCGTTGTGGTCACCAATGCGACGTTGCACAACGCCGACCAGATCGCGCGCCTCGACGTCCGGGTCGGCGACACGGTCATCGTCCGTCGCGCCGGCGACGTGATTCCGGAAGTGGTCAGCGTCATCCAGGACGAACGTCCGCGCGACAGTCATGGGAATCCGCTGCAGCCACCGTTCGTCATGCCCAGCCATTGTCCGGTGTGCGGATCGGAAGTGGTGCGGGAAGAGGGCGAGGCCGCGGCGCGTTGCAGTGGCGGGTTGTACTGCGCGGCGCAACGCAAGCAGGCGCTGATCCACTTCGCCTCGCGCCGCGCCATGGACATCGACGGTCTTGGCGATCGCCTGATCGACGATCTGGTCGACCTCGGCTATCTGCACACCGTTGCCGATCTGTACAAATTGACTCTCGATGACTTCCTGGAGATGCGCAGGCGCGCCGACCTGCGCGACGGCACCGTTCCGGAAACCGCGAAGGCGGGCAAGGTCGCCAGCAAGTGGGCGCAGAATCTGCTGGTGGCGATCGGGCGCAGCCGCTCGACGAGCCTTGAGCGCATCCTGTTCGCGCTGGGAATCCGCGAAGTGGGCGAGTCCACGGCCAAGACACTGGCCAGGCATTTCGGCTCCCTGGACGCGCTGATGGCCGCCGATGAAGCCGCGCTGCTCGACGTACCGGACGTGGGCCCCGTGGTGGCGCGGCGCATTGCCGCATTCTTCCACGAGCCGCACAACCGGCAGGTCATTGCCGCCTTGCGCCAGGCCGGCGTGAGCTGGCCGGAAGGGGCGCCGCAGCGCGCCACCGAAGGACCGCTGGCCGGCAAGACCGTGGTGCTGACCGGCGCCCTGGCAACGATGAGCCGCGAAGAGGCTGGAGACCGGCTGGAGGCGTTGGGCGCGAAAGTGGCCGGCAGCGTGTCGCGCAAAACGAGTATCGTCGTTGCTGGAGAGGCGGCGGGCTCCAAGTTGGAGAAGGCCATCGAGCTGGGCATCGAGGTTTGGGACGAGGCGCGATTGCTGGCATTGCTTGCCGAACAGGCGCCATGAACGATTTATTCCACCGAGGTTCGCCATGAAGAACTGGAAGCCCACCGCGAACACCAAGGCGCTGCACATGCGCGCCCGGCTCAACGCGCAGATCCGCAAGTTTTTCACCGACCGCGGCGTGCTCGAGGTGGAGACGCCGATTCTGTCGCAGGCGGGCAACACCGATAATCACATCGAAAGTTTTCAGCTGGAATTTTCCGGACCGAAAAGCGCAGGCCCGGCCCGGCGCTGGTTGCGTACCTCGCCGGAATTCGCGTTGAAGCGAATGCTCGCCGCCGGGATCGGCAATTGCTACGAACTGGGCCGCGTTTTTCGCAATGGCGAGTCGGGGCGCGTGCACAATCCGGAATTCACGATGCTCGAGTGGTACCGCATCGGCTGGACACACCATCAGCTGATGGACGAGTGCGCCGAACTGGTCAAGGACGCGTTGCGCCTGGCCGGCCGCAGCGCCAGCATCCGCGAGTCGAGTTTCCGCCAGTTGTATCAGGACCACCTCGGCCTGGATCCGCTGACCGCAAGCGAGGCGGAACTGCGCGCCCCGTTGGCGCTATTCGACATCAGCGCGGAAGGCTTGTCGCGCGACGACTGGCTTGACCTCCTGATGACGCACATGATCCAGCCGTCGATTCCTGCCAATCGTATCCTGATGATCTACGACTATCCGAAAAGCCAGGCGGCGCTGGCGCGCATTCGCCAGGGCGATGTGCCGGTCGCGGAGCGGTTCGAGGTCTATCTGGGCCCGATCGAATTGGCCAACGGCTATCGCGAACTCAACGATGCCGACGAGCAGCGCGATCGTTTCGAGCGCGACCTGAGCCGGCGGCAAAAGCGCGGCGCGGCCGGGCCGCCTATCGATGAACGCTTGCTCGCGGCATTGCCTGCGCTGCCCGATTGCGCTGGCGTCGCGCTGGGCGTGGATCGGCTGCTGATGGCCATGCTCGGCAGCGACCGGCTGGGCGACGCAATCGCGTTTCCCTTCGATCGCGCCTGATCGTTGGGCTATAGCAGCTTCTGTTGATTCGGTGAACCGGGCTGCGTCGCGACCACGACGCGGTTCCGGCCCTGCGCTTTGGCTTCGTAGAGCGCCTGATCGGCCTGGGCCAGAAGGGCTTTCGGATCCGGCCCGCACTCCGGGAAAACCGCCAGTCCGATCGAAGTCGTCAACTTGGGCAGCAACTGCCCTTCGTGCATCACATCCATGGTCGACATGACGCTCATCAGGTTGACGGCGCGGCGCATGGCGACGGCGGCGTCCATCTCGGGCAGGATCAGCACGAATTCCTCGCCGCCCTGTCGGCAGGCGATATCTTCACTACGCGAATTCGACTGCAGGATTCGCGCGAATGCCACCAGGATCGCGTCGCCGGCCGGATGACCGTAGCGGTCGTTGAAATCCTTGAAGTGGTCCAGGTCGAACGCCAGCACCGCCAGCGGCAGGTCGCGGCGCTTGCTGCGCGCCATTTCCCGACCCAGCGACTCGCTGAGAAACCGGCGATTGAACAAGCCGGTCAACGGATCGCGCACCGAAAGATCGCGCAGGTTTTGTCGCAGCTTGAGATTGGCCAGGGCCAGGGCCAGCTGATCGGCGGCAGCGACCGCCACCTGCAGCTTGGGCAACGGGCCCGGGCCCGGCGCACTCAGGTAGATCCAGCCGAGCGACTCGCGTTGCGCGGTCAGGGGAATGCAAACCGCAGTCAAGCTCGT
>JBAZBG010000116.1:0-6849 GCA_041671585.1 Arenimonas sp.
GCAAACCATGCTCGGTTCCAGCCGGGTCACCACCTTCGTCAACGAAGGCAGGGAATACGATGTGCTGGTGCAGGCCGAACGCGGGGATCGCTCGTCCATCGCCGACCTGGAAAACTTGTACGTACGCGCGCGTGGCGACCAGCTGGTGCCGTTGTCGAGCGTGGTGTCGGTCAGTGAAATCGCCGAGCCGGGCACGCTGAATCGTTTCAACCGGCTGCGTTCGATCACCATTTCCGCGCGACTGACGCCCGGATACCCGTTGGGCGAGGCCATCGATTTCGCGCGCCAGGCGGCCGACGAAGAGCTGCCGGAAACCGCGCAGATCGACTTCGGCGGCCAGTCGCGCGAATACCTGACCGCTGGCGGCGCGGCCCTGTTTACCTTCGGCATGGCGCTGTTGATCGTGTTCCTGGTGCTGGCGGCGCAGTTCGAAAGTTTCGTGCATCCGCTGGTGATCATGCTGACCGTGCCATTGGCCGTGTTCGGCGCCTTGCTCGGTCTGGCGGCCACTGGCAACACGATCAACCTGTTCAGCCAGATCGGCATCGTCATGTTGATTGGCCTGGCCGCGAAGAACGGCATCCTGATCGTCGAATTCGCCAATCAGCGGCGCAATGACGGTCTGCCGATCCGCGAGGCGATCCTGGACGCGGCCGCCACGCGTCTGCGCCCGATCCTGATGACCTCGGTGGCCACCGTCACTGGCGCGCTGCCGCTGATGTTCGCCAGCGGCGCCGGCTCGGCCAGCCGCGGCGCCATCGGCGTGGTGGTGGTATTCGGCGTGCTGCTGTCGACGTTCCTGTCCTTGTTCGTGGTGCCGGCGTTCTACCTGTTGCTGGCCAAGTACACGCACGCGCCGGAAGAACGCACGCGGATGCTTGAACAACTCGAGTCGCAAGTGGCGTCGGTGGATCGCAGCCACGGCGGTTAGTCTGTGTCGGGCGTCTCGCAACGTCCGCGACCATCCGCTCCCGATCTCGTGCGGCGCCTGCGCGACGATGGTCGCACCAACGATTCGCTACAATGGCGCTCCCCAATCGATGCCCCGCATCGGAGCCCGCGATGCCCGAACGCAAGCCGCCCGGCGGCGAATCCCTTTATCGCGGACCCGCGCGGGCGCCGCGCGACAAGCGCGAACGCGAGCGGGATCGTGAGCGCAGCGGACAGCCGGCGCGCTCGCGCGACACTGAGCAACCATCGGCGGAACGTCAGCCAGCCGCACGGCCGCCGCTGCGCGAGCGCATCGGCGTACGACCGCCCACCCGCGACCCTGCGGCCCGGGACGCGGCCACGCCGCGCCCGGTACCCGAACAGCGCGTGTACGGTCTCAATGCCTGTCTCGCCTTGTTCGCCAAGCGTCCGCAGGCCTTGCGCAAAGTCTGGTTGCTGGAATCGCGAATTCCGGCATTGAAGGCGGTGCTCGCCTACTGCGCGCAGCATCGGTTGGGCTACACCCTGGTCGAAGCTTCCGACCTGGAAAAGCTCAGTGGCAGCGCGCATCACGAGGGCGTTGTGTTCGGCGCGATGCCAGCCGAGGAAGTGTCATTGTCCGCCTGGCTGAGCGAGCTGGCGCCGGGACCACAACTGGCGATCTGGCTGGACGGTGTCGGCAATCCGCATAACTTCGGCGCCATCCTGCGCAGTGCCGCGCATTTCGGCGTCGCCGGCGTGCTGTTGTCGAGGGAGTCGACGCTGACCTTATCCGGCGCCGCAGCGCGGGTTGCCGAAGGGGGCGCCGAGGCGCTGCCGATGGTGCGCCTGGGCGGCGCCAGCGACAACGCCATGGCGCAACTGCAGGCCGCCGGGTTCACCGTGGCCGCGACCATGGTGCGCGGTGGTCAATCGCTGTATGCAACGCAGCTGCCGGATCGCCTGGTGCTGCTGATGGGCGCCGAACAAACCGGCGTCGATGCGCAGCTGGCTCGCGCCAGCGCGCTCAAGCTGCTCATCCCGGGCAGCGGAGCCGTCGAGAGTCTCAACGTGGCATCGGCCACCTCAGTGCTGCTGTCGGAGTGGGCCCGACAACAGCAACGGAAATAGGCAGGCTATTCCTCGCCGGTCGGCAGCGGCGCCCGGCCGAAATCCACCGGTGAATCGGCGGCCGCATAGGCCAGCACCGCGTAGGCGGCGGCCTGCTGGTCCAGGGCCTTGGCTTCGATCTTGTCCAGCGTGTCGTTGGCCGTGTGGTGGTAGTCGAAGTAGTCGGTGCCGTCCTGGGCCAGCTGCGCCCACGGCATGCCGAGACTGGCGAACGGGCTGATGTCCGGCCCCGGTCCGCCCTTGTCCTTTTCATAGACGATGCCGAGTGGGGCCAGCAACTGTCCGATCTGCTCGATCATCGGTTGCGCCTGCGCCGCGGTTCCAGCGCGGAACGCGTAAATGCGCCCGGCGCCGAAATCGCTTTCCGCTCCGAGCTGTTGCGCGTCGAGTTCGGCCTTGTGGCTGTCCGCGTACGCCTTGCCGCCGAACAGCCCCTGTTCTTCGTTGGCGAAGGCGATGACCCGCACCGTGCGGCGCGGCGCCCGGTGCAGGCGGCCGATCATTGCGCCGGCCGCCATGGTTATCGCCACTCCCGCGCCATCATCGATCGCGCCGGTGCCCAGGTCCCAGGAATCCAGGTGACCACCGATCACGACCACTTCGCCAGGCTTGCTGCGTCCGCGAATTTCGCCGATGACGTTGTATTCGGTCTTGCTCTTGCCGCTCATGCCGACGTCGAGGTCCAGCCGAACGGTGACCGGCTTGCCGCGACGCAGGATATTCGAGAGCAGGTCGGCATCCGGATTGGACAGCGCGACGGCCGGAATGGGGGTCGTATTTTCCTTGTAGCGCTGCATGCCGGTATGCGGGAAACGATCGGAATCGGTGCCGATGGAGCGGATCATCAAGGCGACCGCTCCCTTTTCGGACGCGGCCGATGCGCCGCTGCGCGCCACCACGGCCGGCCCGTAGCCTTGGCCATCCTTTGAGCGCTCCATCCGGTTGGCAATGTAGGCGATCTTGCCAGTCAGCGAACCGGCTGGCGCCGCCTTCAGCGCTTCCAGCGTAGCGAATTCGACTACGTCGGCGTCCAACGGCGATGCGCCGGTGCCGACGCTGCCGCCCAGCGCGGTGATCGACAGCGGCTGCGGAAACGGCGCCAGCACCTGCGCGCGTTCATGGCGGCGTTCCCAGGTCGGAAACGTCACTGGTTCGAGGTAAACCTTGTCGTAACCCAGCGACGTGAATTTTTCCTGCGCCCAGGCGACGGCCCGGTCATAGCCTGGCGTTCCGGCCATGCGCGGGCCGACCTCGCTGGTCAGCGATTCGACGATGGCATAAGCATCGGTGCCCGTTTCGGCAGCCAATCTGAGCTTCCCTGCATTTTCCACGGTTCGCTTGGCCAGCCGGGCGTCGGCGGCGTTGGCAGTCATTGCGAGTGTGGAAAGGCACAACGCCAACAACAGCGAGGTGCTGCGCGAATTCGACATGCGGATATCTCCAAAAAAATGCGCCGGTCGAGACCGGCGCCCAAGGTGGATCGAGCGATAGCTTACCGCGACTTCAGCGCGTCGCGAATCTCGGTCAATAGTACGATTTCCTCGGCCGGCGGCGCCGGGAGCTGTTCGCGCTTCCGCTGCAATTTGTTGATCAGTTTTATAGCAACGAATACGGAGAAGGCGATCAGTGTGAAGTCGATCACGCTCTGCACGAACGCGCCGTATTTGAGCAGCACGGCAGCGGCAATTTCCTTGCCGTCCGCGCCCACCTGCGCCGGCGTCAGCACCAGCGCCAGATCGGAGAAATTGACGCCGCCGAGCAGCTTGCCGATCAATGGCATCACCACGTCATTGACCAGCGAAGTGACGATCTTGCCGAACGCGCCGCCGATCACCACGCCGACCGCGAGGTCGATGACGTTGCCCCGTACCGCGAACTCCCTGAATTCCGCAATGATGCCCATGGCCTGCTCCTGTATTCAGTGAATGGATCGAATCGACTGGCGAAAGGCCTCAGTGGCGAAGGACAAGAATCACCTGGCAATGCGCCCGGAAAATTCGACCAGGCCGTCGATGCCGGCGCGAAACGCATCGCCGCGTTGCAGTGCGGCCACGCCGGCCGGCGTGCCCATGAAAATCAAATCGCCTGCCTTGAGGGTAAACAGCTTCGACAGCTCGTGGATGATCTCGGCGACGGAAAAGACCATGTCCGACAGCGGTGCCTGCTGGCGAATCGCGCCGTTGACCTCCAGCCACAAACGTCGGGAGAAATCATGTCCGGCCTGCGCCACCGGCACGATGCCACTTACCGGCGCCGAAGCGTCGAAGCCCTTCGCGATATCCCAGGGCAGGCGTTTTTCCTTGGCCTGGGCCTGCAGGTCGCGGCGGGTCAGATCCAGTCCTACGCCGTAGCCAAAAACCAGCTCGAGCGCGGCGCTTGCGTCGATGGTTCCTTGCGCATCGACGCCCAACGCAACCACGAGTTCCACTTCATGATGCAAATCGGCGGTGGCGCCTGGATACGGCACATCGCCCGCAACCAGCACCGCATCCGCCGGCTTCATGAAGAAGACAGGCGTGCCGCGCGAAACTTCCGCGCCCATTTCGCGCGCGTGCTCGGCGAAATTGCGGCCGACGCAGTAGATGCGGTGCACGGGAAAAACCGCGGACGCGCCGATGATCGGCACGGCGGCTATGGGCGACGGCGAGAAGGCGAATTCGGACATGGGCCAATCCAGCGGAAAGCCCAAGTGTAGCGATTGCCCGGGGCTTAGCGCAGGCTCAGCTGCGCCCGATTCTTGTCGACGACGGAAAATTCGCCATCGATGACGCCCTCGACTTTCTCCGGGGCGCAGGCAGCCGGCGCCGGACGCAGCATGCGGCGGACAGCGGCGAACAGCAGCATGCCCAGGCCAATGAACAGGCCGAGCACCACCAGCAAGGCAAGCAGCATCACCCCAAGCAGTCCCAGGACCAGGCGCAGCAGCGGATGACGCGGCTTGCTGGGCGTGAAGGAAAAGAAGCGATGGACGAAAATTGGCATAAAGCTCATGTCAAACTGCCGGGGAAATGGAGTATGGCGATGCCGCAGGGCGAAAGTGTAAGCGGAACGTTAATTCGCCGATCGGAGCTGCCTCGCGTCGGCATCGTCGCCGTAGATGCAGTGATTGCCGGCGAAACGGAGTCGATCATCCTGCATTGCGAGGACGAAATACTCACCGCCTGGCTCAATATCTGCCCCCACCAGGGCCGCCGTCTGGACTACGCGCCCGGTAAATTCCTGGTCGATAACCAGCAGTTGGTCTGCGCCGCCCACGGCGCCACGTTTCGGCTTGGCGACGGTGAATGCGTCGCCGGCCCCTGCCGCGGTTCCAGCTTGCGCGCGGTCCCGGTGCGCATGAATGCAGAAGGCGAACTCGTCTTCGACTCGGTGGCTTGACCCGCCACGGCGCCTCAGGGTCGGCAACGGCGCTCGCGCGTCTGCAAGTCCGCCTGCAGGTCCAGCGCATGTAGTTGCGAGGGGTTGGCGAGACGGCCTTCCACTTGCGGGCAAGGGTCGTAGGGCGGGGAGCCAAACAGCGCGCCCAGCATGGCCAACTTCTGTTTCAGGCTCGGCGCTGGCCGCACCCTGATTCCCGCCACGTGCGGTTGCTCCCAGTCGCGCGCGGCGTCGGCTTGCCGTTGCCAGGGGATCTTGTCCGGCGCTCGCTGTTGCGGGCCCCAGACATCTTCATCCAGATGAAGCCGCAGGGGCGCTACCGCCGCTGCTTCGTCGGATCGGATTTGTGCCGTGGCAGGTTCTTGATCGCCAGCCGCAGCGCGCAATCGCTGCTTATCGGTCGGCGCTTGGTCGGTCCTGTTGGACACCGGCCGAGGCAGCGCCGGCTGCGCTGTCGTCGGCGGTCGTTCGATGAAACTAACCACCATCGCCTCCTCGAATCGTTCCGACCGCAACGGCGCTGGCTCCGCCAGAATCATGACCAACGTCGCGAGCCCATGCGCAATGACGACGATTGCGAGCACCACCACTGGCCACACACGGCGCCGCCTTTGTGCAGATGGCCGGGTGGGGCACCAAACCTCCCAATCGATTGCATCAACTGCATCGACAGCACCTCCTTCCGTGGATGACATCCGTCTTCAATCCCCTTCGAACTGCGTCTTAGTAATGCAGTCGCCGCGGAAGTTCAGTCCAATCCATCAAAGCCATCAAACCAGCGCACGCACGTCGGATGGGACGTCGGAGGCAGGCGTCCTCGGTCGAGCGGGCCATGGATGGCAGGAACGGCAGCCAGTAAAAAACAGGATGTTTTTTTCCTGGCTGCGAGCGAGGGCGCCTGCTTCCGGCGGGCGCGTACAAGTTCTGGACAGCTGTGCGGAGCGAAGGGCTTCGCGGCTGAAGCCGCTCCTACATGGGTGGGCGGAGCGAAGGGCTTCGCGGCTGAAGCCGCTCCTACAGGGGGTGGTTAGAACATTACGTTGACGGCGACGAGCGTGATCAGCAGATAGCCGAGGGTTAGCGGCGCACCCGTGCGCCAGAGGTCGCGCGGGCGGTAGCCGGCGGGGCCGGTGATCATCGACATCACCGGGTTGGATTGGCTGAGAAAATTATTCGATGCCGACAGCGCCACCAGCATCGCGAACGCCAGCGGGTTTCCGCTCGCCGCCAGGCCGACGTTGATCGAAATGGGCACCATCACCACCGTCGCGCCAACGTTGCCGATGACCAGGCTGAAAGCGATGGTCAACAGGCCGATCGCCGCCTGGAAGCCCCAGACCGGCATCGATTCGCCAACCCGTTCGAGCACTTGCTGCGCCAGCCAGTTCGCGGCGCCCGTGGAATCCATGGCCCAGCCCAGCGGAATCAGGC
>JBAZBG010000117.1:0-6834 GCA_041671585.1 Arenimonas sp.
CGCGACCGCCTGCTCAACTTCGACAGGCTCGAGGACATCCGCCTGCCCGGGCTGCCGTCTGATCGACGCCCGTCAATTGCCGGAGGCTTGCTGATCCTCGACGCCATCTTCGCCGAGCTTGAAATCAAGCGCATGCAGGTCAGCGATTACGCGCTGCGCGAAGGCGCCCTGTACGACATCCTTGGCCGCGGTACCGGCCACGACCCGCGCGACGCCTCCATTCGCGCCCTGGCAGAGCGCTACGGGGTCGACGCCGAGCAGGCAATTCGCGTCGAGGAAACCGCGCTGGCCCTGTTCGACCAGGTCGCCGATGCCTGGCAACTCAATGCCGATGACCGCCGCCTGCTCGGCTGGGCGGCGCGCATTCACGAAATGGGGCTGGCGGTGGCGCACAGCCAGTACCACCAGCACGGCGCCTACCTGATCGAGCATTCCGACATCGCCGGGTTTTCGCGGACGGAACAACAGTTCATCTCGGTGCTGGTGCGCAACCAGCGTCGCGGGCTGAACATGGGCAGCATCGAATCGCTGGCCGACCGCATGGCCATCGCCGCGATGCACTGCGCCCAGTTGTTGCGGCTCTCGGTGCTGCTCCATCGCAGCCATGATCGAAACAAGATTCCGATGAAACGCTTGCGCGCGCACGAAGAGCGCTTGCTGTTGACGCTGTCGGCCGAATGGCTGTCCGCCCATCCGCTCACGCAAGCCGACCTGGCCACGGAAATCGACTACCTGGAAGACAAGGGACGCACGCTTCAGCTGGCTACCGTCTAAAGCAGCGAATCGATCGGCAGGATCTGCAACAACATCAGCTTGACCCGGTTGATCGGGCCCACGCCCGGCTCGCTGGTCAAAGTCACCAGTTTGCCGTCCTCACTGGTGATCCACAGTAGTTGTCCACTACCGCCCCCTTCGCCGCTGGACCGCTCGAGCGCGAGCCGATAGGCGTTGGCCGGTAGCGTTGCAGTGATGAAGAACTGGGCGACCGCCTCGGCCAAGGCCGGTGAATCGACGACGAAGCCCATTTCGGTATTCAGCAGCTTTGAGCGCTGGTCCATGTTCATCGACCCGACGAACACAAAGCGGCGGTCGATCACGAATGATTTTGCATGCAGGCTGACGCCCGCAGTGCGCCGGTGCTGGGCGCTGGTTTGCTTGACGCCGGCGATCGGCTTGAGCTCGTACAGTTCCACGCCGCCTGCAAGCAATGCCCGACGATGCTCCGAATAGCCAGCATGCACGGCCGGCTGGTCGGTGGATGCCGCCGAGTTGGTCAGTATCCGCGTCGTCACGCCACGGTGCGCGACGGCCACCAGGTCTTTCTCTTCCCGGTCACCCGGAACGAAGTACGGCGACACCAGTAGCAGCTCTGACCCAGCCTTGTCGAACAGCGCCCTCACCGCTGGCCCGAGGCTCAGGGTCGGTTGGTTGTCGGCCACCCCAACCTTCTCGGGTTGGTCGGCGACCAGCACGGCCGAGCCCCAGAACCATTGGCCGCGGCGATCGGCGGTGGCGCCGTCGGGCAGTTCTTCGATCACTGCCTGGGCAAAATCCGACTGCGCGAACGCGCGAACGCTCTTGTTCAACTCGCCGCGCACCTTTCCGAGATCAGCATGCGTATCGCTGTAGGCAGTGACTGGAAACGCCGCCTTGTCATTCCAGTAGGCGTCGAAGGCGCGCGAAGCCGCCTGCACCACCGGTCCGATCGCCAGCAGGTCAAGATCGCGATAGTTGCTCTTGTCATGGGCGTCGAAGTAGTCGTCGCCAATGTTTCGACCGCCGACGATGGCGACCTTGTTATCGACGATGAAGGACTTGTTGTGCATGCGCCGGTTCAGGCGGCGAAACTCAAGCAGCATCTGTGCCGTCCGGGACAGGATCCCCGGCTCGCGGGTGTTGAACGGATTGAACAGGCGCACTTCGATGTTCTCGTGGGAATCGAGCGCGTCGAACATCGGCGCCGAGTCGGCCAGGGTGATGTCGTCGAGCAGGATGCGGACGCGCACGCCGCGATCGGCGGCCTTGAGCAGGTACTGGGCGACCAGCCTGCCGGTATCGTCATTGCTGAAAACGTAGTACTGCAGGTCGATCGACCGTTCCGCCTTGTCGGCCAGGACGAGGCGGCTCATCAGCGCGTTCGTGTTCAAGGTCAGCAGCCGGAACCCGGACTGGTCGCTGCCATGCTTGGCCTGTTCCGATTCGATGTATTGCGCCGACGGGGTGTGGGCCACCGGCGGCAGCGCTTCGGAAGGCTGCTTGACGAAGTCGCCACGCAGCGTGCTGCACGCTCCCAGCAGCGCCAGCACGCCGCCCCAAGCCAACAACCGCAACATCCCTGCCTGCGTCATTCCGATTCCTCTCCTGCTCCGCTGCTGGCGCCAGCCTAGCCCGGCGGCCCGGGCCCGATCTGTTTGCGAGCGCACATAAGCTGCCGACATTGGATGCGCGGCAGCCCGTGATTCATCTGAACGTCAGCTTTGCGTGGCGACCCGAACCTGCACGGCGCTCGCCGGCGCGTACCAGTCGATGCGGCGGGTGATCGTCATCAGCGCCGCCAGGATCGCGAACAGCATCAGGGAGCCGAGCACCAGTGCGTTGTCTTCCGACACCAGCAAGCCGTACAGCGCCGCATAGAGAAGCGTCAGCCCAGCGGCGAACCCGGCGCCGCGCATCTTGCTCCTGAGCACCGCGGACAGGTAGACGGCCAGCAAACCGATGCAGGCGATGCTGGCCGCCAGGTAGGCGATCCAGAATTCCATGTGTTCGGAAAGGCTGAGCAGCAGCAGGAAGAAAATCGCCAGCGCCAGGCCTACCAACAGGTACTGGATCGGATGGATAGCCAGCCGCTTGAGCAACTCAAACATGAAGAACGCGACAAAAGTGAGCGTGACGAACAGGAAGCCGTACTTGCTGGCGCGATCGGCCTGCGAATAGATGTTCACCGGCTCGACCAGGCTGAGCGCCAGCGAATCCAGTCCTTCGTTGGCGACACCCTGCAGGTACTGGCCCTGGCTTCCGGCAGCCAACGAGGAAATATCCCACTGCGCATTGAAGCCAGTGTCGGCGATGCGATGGTTCCTGGGCAGGAACCGGCCGGCGAACTGCGGGTGCGGCCAGCTGGACGACAGGGCGATGTGGTTGCTGTCGGCGATCGGCGCGATGGCCAGCGACTCGGTGCCGGCGAGGCTGCTTTGCAGTTCGACGGTGAAGCGAAGCGGAGCGCCAAATGTCGCCGCAGCGATCGGCGCATGCAGTCCGCTGCCGTCGCGGTGAGTCCCCAGGCCCTGTTGCAGCGGCAATGGCGTGCCGTCGATCTGCAACCTCGGTGAGCCAACCAGGCCCCGAACATCGGCGATGGAAAAGCTCAGGTAAGGCCGACCCAAGGTTCGAGTCACGCCGACACCGGCATCATTGGGCACGGTCTTGTCGAATTGCGCCTTCAGTGTCGATTGCAGTTCGTACACGCGGACTTCGTGCAGGCCGCGCTTGCGTATGGACGGGACCAGCTTGCCTTGCACCGACATCGATGCCGGAAAAAGTATCCAGTGATGCGAAGTGCGCTCCACCCGGGTCACGGGCTTGCCGAAAGCATCCTTGTCGAGCACTTGTACGGCATCAGTGTACGGCACCACCAGCACCGGCCCCGCGAGCAGCTGCGGGCCGGCGAAACTCTCCGCCACTTTGGTCACTGCCTCTTGCCGGTAATAGGTACGTTCCTTGATCGTGCCGTTGATCATGCCCAGTGGAATCAACAACAGGAGCGTCAAGCCAGCGACGATCGCCGCCTTGAGCTTGAGACCCCAACGACCTTCGCCAACCCCGTTGGACCGAGCCTGCGCCGCTGCGCCAGGAGGAAGTTCACTCGCGTGCATTTTTGCCGTCTCCAGCCGGACGATGGGCCGGCTCATGCGGGCAGCTTGCAATGCAGGGGTGAAGCGCCAACGGGCCGCATGTGTGGCGAAGGTGAAGCCGGCATGCCAGCGCGCGGCGTTGCGATGGCGAAGCGATACGCCGGCGTTCAGCGCCCGGGCAAGCTCAATTCGGCGACGGCGCCACCCTGGTCGCGATTGCGCAGGCGAATGTCGCCGCCGTGCAAGGCGGCCACCTCGCGTACGAAGCTCAAACCGAGTCCGCTACTGCGCCCACCGTCCGGTCGCGGCAAGGAATAGAAGCGCTCGAAAACCCGGTCCCGGGCGAAATCGGGGATACCCGGGCCGACGTCGCCAACCTGCAGCACCATTGCGGATCCCTGGCGCAGCAGCCGCAGCTCGATCACACCCTCGGCGGGCGAGAAGTCAATCGCGTTATCGAGCAGGTTGGCCACCGCCTGACCGAGCAGGAAGCGATCGCCCTGAACCATCGCGGGCGCTGCCTCCAGGGCGAACTCGACGCGCAGGCTTTTCCTTTTCAGCCGCGGCTCGACGACTTGGACGCATTCACGCACGACGGCGGCAAGGTCCAACGACTCGATATTTTCCAGCGCCTGCCGGTACTCGACGGCGGCCAGCGCCAGCATCTTGTCGATCATCGCCGACAGCCGCGTCGATTGCGTGTCGATATTGCGCAGGAAGCGCTCGCGATCCACGCCGGGCGGCGCGGTTTCGAGAATCTCCGCCGCGCCGCGGATTGCCGCGATCGGGCTTTTCATCTCATGCGCCAGGGTTTGCACGAACTGTTCGACGTACTGCTTGCCGTCCAGCCGCTCGCGCATCGTGTCCAGCGCGCGGCCGAGTTCTCCGATTTCGTTGTTGCCCAGGTTGGGCGCAGCTACCCTTTCGCCGGCAGTCACTGCCCTGGCGAACCTGCCCAGCGCCGCCAGGGAGCGCGACAGCCATAGTGTCACGCCGATACCGATCAGGAAGGACAGGCCAAGCAGGATCCAGCCTTGCCTGAGGATGGCCTGCTGGCTGCTTTCGATGAATGGCTCGATGCGCTGGTTGGCCTTGGCCACGGTCAACACGCCGATGATCTTCCCGCCGTCGCGGATGGGCGCGGCGACGTGCATGACGCTGCTGCTGTCGTCGTTGGGATCGCTGCGGGTGGAACGCGCGCCGTATTTCCCGCGCAATGTCAGGTAGACGTCGTTCCAGCGCGAATAATCCTGGCCGAGCGCCTGGTGACTTGAATCGTAGACGACGATGCCGCGCGCGTCGGTGACGTAGATGCGGTAGTCGAAAGTCTGCTTGCGGATGTTCCAGATCTGCGCGCGCACATCGCGGCGCACGAGCGCATCGACGCTGCTGGCGAACTGCCCTGCTCCGATCCGCCCGCTACGCATGTCCGGCGTGGCCAGTTCCGCCAGCGCATTGGCGGTGTCTACCAGCGTGTCTTCCATCGCCTGGCGGACGCCCGGCTTGACCTCGTTGACGAACACCCGCATCACGAAGAAGCCGGCCAGGCCGACGATCAGGAAGTAGCCGAGGAAGATGCGCAGGCCGATTTTCATGGTGGGACCGTCATGGGCAGGCCGTGGCGATCACGTTCGCACGCTGTAGCCAAGACCGCGATGGGTCTGAATCGGATCGAGCTCGGGCGCGAGCAAGCGCAACTTTGAGCGCAGGGTCTTGATATGAGTGTCGACGGTACGGTCGACGGTGTCCGGCGCATCGCGCCAGACATCGTCCATCAACTGCTCGCGGCTGAGGATGGCGCCCGGCCGCGCCAGCAGCGCCGCCAGCAGGCGGTATTCGTAGCGGGTCAGGGAGAGCAGCTCGCCGCAGTAGCGGATGCGCTGCCCGGGCGGGTCGTGGGCAAACCGGCCGGTCTCACGCCAGCCCGGCGACGGCTGGCTGCCGGCGCGACGCAGGCGAGCGCGCACGCGAGCCACCAGCTCGCGCGGCGAAAACGGCTTCACCACGTAGTCGTCGGCGCCCAGCTCCAGGCCGACCACCCGGTCGACTTCGCCGTCGCGCGCAGTCAGGAAAATCACCGGGACGTCGGAAAACGCGCGCAACTCCCGGCAAACCTGAAACCCGGTGATGTCCGGCAGGCCGACGTCCAGGATCACCACATCGAAGGCCTGCGCGCGCAGCAGGGCCAGCGCCTGCTGCCCGAGCAGGCAGTGTTCGGCCTGCAAACCCTCGGCGCGGAGCGCGTAGAGCACGGCGTCGGCGATGGTGCTTTCGTCTTCGACAACCAGGATGCGCGACATCGTTCCAGTCCAAGCCATGAGGCCCGCGGTGTCCAAGCCCTGGCCAAGACTATATCCTCGGAGCCTATGAATTACCGCCACGCCTTCCATGCCGGCAATCATGCCGATGTCCTCAAGCACGTCGTCCTGCTGGCGATCGTCGACGCGCTCAAGCGCAAGGACGCTCCGTTCTTCGTGCTCGACACCCATGCCGGCCGCGGGCAGTACCTGTTGCAGGGCGAACACTCGGACAAGACCGGCGAGGCGCGCGGCGGCATCTTCCGGCTGTTCGTGCTGCACGGCCTGCCAGCCCTGGTGCAGAGCTACCTGAAACGGGTGCAAGCCGATAATCCGGTCGGCGCACTGATCAGTTATCCGGGCTCGCCCCTGCTGGTGGCGCAAGCGATGCGCGACCAGGACCGCCTGGCCGCCTGCGAGTTGCAGCCCGACGAGGCACGCGCCCTGGCTACGTTGTTCAAGCACGACAGCCGCGTCGGCGTGATGGCGCGTGATGGCTACGGCGCGATCAAGGCGCTGTTGCCGCCCAAGGAAAAGCGCGGACTGGTGCTGATCGATCCACCGTACGAGGCACAGGAGGGCGAGTTCGTCAGCATCCTTGCCGCGCTCAAGGAGGGCCTGGCGCGCTGGCCCACCGGCATGTTCGCCGTGTGGTATCCGATCAAGCAGCGGCGGACGCTGCTGCC
>JBAZBG010000118.1:0-6834 GCA_041671585.1 Arenimonas sp.
CGACCCGCACGCGGGGCACTGACATGCTGGCTCGACTCATCGAATGGTCGGTACGCAACGTCTTCCTGGTGCTGGTGATGGCCGTCGCCGTTACCGCCGGTGGCATCTATGCGCTGGTCAATACGCCGCTGGATGCCCTGCCGGATCTTTCCGACGTGCAGGTGATCGTGTTCACCGAAGTGCCAGGCCAGGCGCCGCAAGTGGTCGAGGACCAGGTTACCTACCCACTCACGACAGCCATGCTGGCGGTGCCCCGCTCCAAGGTCGTCCGCGGCTTCTCGTTCTTTGGCGCCTCGTTCGTCTATGTGATCTTCGAAGACGGCACGGACATCTATTGGGCGCGTTCGCGCGTTCTCGAATATCTGAACTTCGCCTCGAAGAAACTCCCCGAAGGCGTCACGCCCACCCTTGGCCCGGATGCGACCGGCGTCGGCTGGGTTTACCAGTACCTGCTCGAAGGCAAACAGAAATCGCTCGACGAGCTGCGCGCGATCCAGGACTGGTACGTGCGTTACCAGCTGACCAAGGCCCCCGGCGTCGCCGAAATCGCCAGTGTCGGCGGCTTCGTGCGCCAGTACTCGGTCACCGTGGACCCCGGCAAGCTGCGCCAGTACGGCGTTCCGCTCTCGCGCATTTCGGAAACCATCGCGCGCAGTAATCGCGATGTCGGCGGCCGGGTCATCGAGATGACCGAAACCGAATACATGGTGCGCGGTCGCGGTTACCTGCGCGGCATCGAGGACATCGAGAACCTGGTATTGAAATCCGAAGCGGGCACGCCCGTGCTGATCGGCGATATCGCGCACGTCGAACTGGTGCCCGACGAGCGTCGCGGCATCGCCGAGTTCAATGGCGAGGGCGAAGCGGTAGCCGGTATTGCCGTGGCCCGCTACGGAGAGAACGCGCTGTCGGTCATCCATGGCCTGAAGGGCAAGATCGCCGAAATCCAGTCCGGGCTACCCGCGGGCGTCACCCTGCGCCCGGTCTATGACCGATCCGACCTGATCCATCGCGCCATCGCCACCTTGCGCACCACCCTGATCGAGGAAAGCGTGATCGTCGCCCTGGTCTGCGTGATCTTCCTGTTCCACGTCCGCAGCGCGCTGGTGGCCATCGTGATGCTGCCGATCGGCGTGCTGGTCGCGTTCATCGCCATGCGCGCGCTGGGCATGAATTCCAACATCATGAGCCTGGGCGGGATCGCGATCGCCATCGGCGCGATGGTCGACGCCGCCATCGTCATGATCGAGAATGCGCACAAGCACATCGAACGCGACGACGGCAGCCGGTCGCGGCTGCAGCTGATCATCGACTCCTGTCGCGAAGTCGGACCGGCTTTGTTCTTCAGCCTGTTGATCATCACGGTGTCGTTCCTGCCGGTGTTTGCGCTGGAAGCGCAGGAAGGCCGCCTGTTCCAGCCGCTGGCCTACACCAAGACCTTCTCGATGGCCGCTGGCGCCCTGCTCTCGGTCACGCTGGTGCCGGTGCTGATGCTGCTGTTCGTGCGCGGCAAGATCCTGCCCGAGCAGAAGAACCCGGTAAACCGGTTTCTGATCGCGTTGTATCGCCCGGTGATTGCTGTGGTGCTCAGGCACAAGGGCGTGACCCTGGGCGCGGCCGCACTCGTCCTGCTGCTCAGCATCTGGCCGGCCTCCCGCCTGGGCAGCGAGTTCATGCCGACTCTCAACGAAGGCACCTTGCTGTACATGCCGGCCTCGCTGCCCGGCATGTCGGTGACCAAGGCCGCCGCATTGCTGCAGCTGCAGGACCGCATCA
The DNA here is from genome assembly GCA_041671585.1 of Arenimonas sp. Classification (GTDB taxonomy): domain Bacteria; phylum Pseudomonadota; class Gammaproteobacteria; order Xanthomonadales; family Xanthomonadaceae; genus Arenimonas. The sequence goes on from JBAZBG010000118.1 coordinate 1,777, forward strand.
TCAAGTCGTTTCCGGAAGTCGAGTCGGTGTTCGGCAAGGCCGGCCGCGCGCTGACCGCAACCGATCCTGCGCCACTGGAAATGTTCGAGACCGTCATCAATCTCAAGCCCGAGGCCGAATGGCGCGACGGCATGACTGTCGACAAGCTGATCGCCGAGATGGATCAGGCGCTGCAGTTTCCCGGCGTGGCCAATGCCTGGACGATGCCGATCAAGGCGCGTACCGACATGCTATCGACCGGCATTCGCACGCCGATCGGCATCAAGGTATTCGGCACTGACCTGGCCGAGATGGAACGCCTCGCCCGGCAGATCGAAAGCGCCGTGCGCACAGTACCCGGCACCACCAGCGCCTACGCCGAGCGCCTGACCGGCGGCTACTACCTCGACGTCGCGCCCGACCTGCGCCAGTTGGCCCGTTACGGCCTGACCGTCGGCGAAGTGCAGGACGTGATCGCGGCCGCATTGGGCGGCGAAATGGTGACCACCACGGTCGAGGGCCGCGAGCGCTTTGGCGTGATCGTGCGCTACCCGCGCGAACTGCGCGACGACCCGCAGCGCATCGCCCAGGACGTACTGGTGTCGACCATGGACGGCGCGCAAGTGCCGCTTGGCGAGCTGGCGACGATCTCGATACGCAAGGGCGCACCGTCGATCCGCACCGAGAATGCGCTGTTGTCGGCGTACATCTACGTGGACACGCGCAACAGCGACCTGGGCGCCTACGTCCGGGCGGCACAGGAAGCGGTTGCCGAATCGGTGGTGTTTCCGCCCGGCTACTACGCCACCTGGAGCGGGCAGTACGAGTACATGCAGCGGGCCATCGCCAAGATGAAGATTGTCATACCGGTGACGCTGGCGCTGATCTTCCTGCTGCTGTACCTCAACTTCCGACGCGTCACCGAATCGCTGATCGTCATGCTGTCGGTGCCGTTCGCCCTGGTCGGCGGCGTCTGGCTGATGTGGGCGCTGGACTACAACCTGAGCGTGGCCGTGGCAGTGGGCTTCATCGCGCTGGCGGGCGTGGCTGCCGAAACTGGCGTGATCATGCTGATCTATCTCGATCACGCGCTGGTCGCGCTGGCGAAGAAACGCAGCGACCAGGGACAGGCCCTGAGCCTGGACGACCTGACCGCCGCCATCGTGGAAGGCGCAGTCGAGCGCGTGCGTCCGAAGATGATGACCGTGTTCGCGATCATGGCCGGCCTGTTGCCGATCATGTGGAGCACCGGTACCGGCTCGGAAGTGATGCGCCGCATCGCCGCGCCGATGGTGGGCGGCATGGTGTCGTCGACCGTGCTGACCCTGGTGGTGATCCCGGTGATCTATGCCCTGGTGAAACGTCGGCAATTGACCAAGATTAGCGCCAACGGACAAGCCGTGCCGAGCGACAACCTGGAAGCAAGTTGACCCTGATCAAGTCCGACACGAGTAATCGGCGCGAGTATGGGTTGCCGTTGTTATTCCGGCGAAATAACACGTTCTTTCTCACGAGCAATAGCCAACCGATTCGTCTTCAACAATGAGGGCTGGCCATGGACACGAAAGCCGACACTGGAATTACACCTCGAATGATCCTGGGCGCCACGCTGCTTTCTGCGCTGCTGCTGGCCGGTTGCGCCAGCACCAGTCCTGCCTATCACCAGATCGTGATGCAGGGGCAGATACTGTCGGTGGCCAGCGACACGTTGGTCGTGTGTATCGGCGAAAGGGACGGCGCGAAGGTCGGCCAGGAATTGGCCGTGGTCAGGCATGTACCACAGCCGGCCGCTTCCAAAGCCGCCGGGCCGGGCTTCCGGCGGGCGCCAGTCGGGCAGGTGCGGATCACCACCGTATTCGACGATCATTACGCGAGCGCCCGCATCATCAGCGGCCGTCCCCAGGTCAACGACGTGGTCGAGCTTGAAAACAAGTAGGTTTCGGCCGGTTGTGATCTCGGGCAACATAGGCGAGATGACGGAGAAATCGACATGAAGCCGCTGCGTAGTCCGTCATCCGGGACGCGTGCCTATGAATGGTGAGCACAATCGGCTGCGCCTGGTTCGGGCCGGCATCGACACCTACCAGCAGCCGGTCGTCTACATGCATCGCGAGTGCGATGTCTGCCGCGCCGAAGGATTCACCGCACTGACGCGCGTACTGGTTCGCAGCGGCGGCCGCGAGGTGGTGGCTACGCTCAATGTCGTCACCGACCACTGGCTCGGGATGGACGTCGCCGCACTGTCGGATGCCGCGTGGAACGCGCTGCAGCCCGGCCCGGACGCCTGGGCAGTGTTCAGTCATCCGGAGCCGCCGAAATCGGCGCAGGCGCTGCGGGCAAAAGTGTTCGGTCAGCGCCTGGACGAAGCCGACTTCCTCGACCTGATGCGCGACACGGTCGACAACCGCCTTTCCGAAATCGAGCTGGCCGCATTCGTCACCGCCTGTGCCGGCGAACGGCTCGATCACAAGGAGACCATCGGACTCACGCGCGCCATGGTCGAGGTGGGTACGCGCATCGATTGGGGTGGCGGACCGGTGCTGGACAAGCACTGCGTGGGCGGACTGCCGGGAAACCGCACGACGCCGATCGTGGTCGCAATCGTGGCGGCGGCCGGGTACTGCATTCCGAAAACATCGTCGCGGGCAATCACGTCGCCGGCCGGCACCGCGGACGCCATGGAAGTTCTTGCGCCGGTGGCGCTGGACCTGGCAGCGATGCGTCGCGTGGTCGAACAGGAAGGTGGCTGCGTCGTCTGGGGTGGCAATGTCGGCTTGAGTCCCGCGGACGACATATTGATCCGGGTCGAGCGACCGCTCGATTTCGACAGCGACGGGCAACTGGTTGCCAGCGTACTGTCCAAGAAGGTAGCCGCCGGATCCTCGCATGTGCTGATCGATATTCCGGTAGGTCCGACCGCGAAGGTACGTTCGGGCCAGGCTGCAGATTCGCTCGAACAACGGCTGTTGGAAACCGGACGGGCACTCGGACTGACGCTGACCGTGTTGCGAACCGATGGCCGGCAACCGGTGGGCTACGGCATCGGCCCGGCGCTGGAAGCACGGGACGTGATGCGCGTACTCCGTCGCGACGCCGATGCCCCGCCGGACCTGCGCGAACGCGCACTGGACCTGGCCGCCGCCCTGCTTGAAATCGCGCCCGGCGCGACCGCCGGGCGCGGCCGCGACACCGCTCGGGCATTACTCGACAGTGGCGCGGCATTGAGCAAATTCCTGGCCATCTGCGCGGCGCAAGGCGGCTTCACCGAGCCGCCCACTGCGGCGCGGACGCAACCGGTGCTGGCCATGCGCAGTGGCCGAATCGGCGACGTGGATAATCGCCGACTGGCGAAGATCGCCAAGCTGGCCGGCGCGCCGGGCAGCGCCAGCGCGGGCATCGATTGTCGCCTGCGCATCGGCGACTTCGTCAGCGCCGGCCAGCCGCTGTTCGAAGTGCACGCGCAGACACCGGGCGAGCTGGAATACGCCCTGGAGTACGCTGGCAAACATCCGGACATCTTTGCGATCGAGGCGAACGCGTGAATCGCGTGTTGCTTGCCTTTCCGCCCCAACAGAAGCTGGCCCAGGCAATGGCCGCGGCCCTGGAAGCGCGCATCGGCCGGCTGGAGTGGCGCCGTTTCCCCGACGGCGAATCGCTGGTCGCCGTCGATGAGGATCTCGTCGGCGCCGACGTCGCTATCGTGGCCAGTCTGCACCATCCGGACGAAATGGCATTGGCGCTGCGCTTCGCCGCCGCCACCGCGCGCGAGTTCGGTGCACGCTCGGTCGGATTGATCGCGCCTTATCTGGCCTACATGCGTCAGGACAAGCGATTCCATCCGGGCGAAGCCGTCAGCGCGCCGCTGTTCGCCGACTTTCTCGAACAGAGCTTCAACTGGCTGGTGACCGCCGATCCCCATTTGCACAGGATTCCGGAGCTCGCCGCTGTCTATCGAATCCCCACCCGTCGCGTGGCCTGCGCACCATTGATCGCCGACTGGCTGCGCCAAAACGTCGCGAACGGAATCCTCATTGGCCCCGACAGCGAAAGCAAGCAATGGGTATCCGACATCGCCGAACGCGCCGGGATGCCATTCCAGGTGCTGAGCAAGACTCGCCGCGGCGATCGCGAGGTCGAGGTCAGCCTGCCCGACAACGAGGCTGCGCGCGGGCGCACGCCGGTCATCGTCGACGACATCGTTTCGTCGGGTCGGACGGCCATAGAAACGCTTGGACAACTGAAGCGGCTTGGCCTGCCGGCGGCGGTGTTCGTCGCCATCCATGCCGTATTCGCCGAGGACGCTTACGACCAAGTACTCGCGGCCGGCGCGGCCCGAATAGTGAGCACGGACTCGATCAGCCATCCATCGAATGCCATTTCCATCGCCGGGCTGCTGGCGGGGGCCAGTGCCGACTTCCTGGGCAGGACCTCGGGGACGCGAATCTGATTCAGATCAAGGGAAGCCAGCCCACCGGGGCGTAATGTGAGCCTTGTCCCGCGGGACAAGACGACCTGAAATTCATGCCGCCGCCGGAATTTTTCAACAACGGGGAAACGCAATGAATATGTGGATGGTAAGTGGAGCCTGGATTGCCGTCTTTCTCTTGCTGTCCGTGGGTCTGTTCTTCTTCGTAGCCACCAGGGGAGCCCTGGTGCTGCGCGAGATATCGGGTACACAAAGCGAAACCGCGCACGTGTACCCTATTTACTCGAACATGCGCCTGATCAAGATGGTCGATTTTCAACCGATCATCTCGGCAATATTGCTGTTCCAGTATCACCGCCTGGTGTCAAAGATCGTCGCCGAACTCGGACATCTGGATCTGGCGAACAAGAAAGTCATGATTACCTCGTGCGCCTTCGGCAACGTCATCCCCAGGGTGGTCAAAGCGGCGGTCAAGGGCGGCGCGGAGCGCGTGCTGATCGCCGACATCATCCAGAATGAGCTGATCCACGCCAAGAGCAAGCTCGGCGCGCTCACCGGGAAAGTCGAATTCATCGAAGACAACGCCACCGAGATGAAACAGGGCGACGGCGTGGTTGCCGCCAACGTCATCTTCTTCCTGCTGCACGAGCTGC
>JBAZBG010000119.1:0-6799 GCA_041671585.1 Arenimonas sp.
GCGACACGCCGGCGCCATCCTCGCCGCGGCCGTACTGGCCGGCGCCTTGGGCGTGGCCACGAGCGTGGCCCTGTACGGTCCGGGACCACTGCTGAGCTCGGAACTCGGCCAGCGACTGCTGTCCGCCAGCCGTTTGGGTCGGTCCCAACCCGCCGGATTACGGGTCGCCGAGCCCGGCGAGCAAGCGCCGCGGATGACACTGACCGACCTCGAGGGCCGCACGCACACCCTGCCGCGCCCGGGGCGGCCGGTCTTGATCAACTATTGGGCGGGCTGGTGCACGCCTTGCCGCAAGGAAATGCCCTTGCTCGCCGCCTATTCCAGCGGCGGAAGCAACAAACGCGTCGAAATCGTCGGCATCGCGCTCGATGCCCCCGAAGGCGCCCGGGCATTCCTGGCAACGACGCCAGTACCCTTCCTGACCCTCTTGGAGGCGCCCAGCGACCGCGACAGCTCGGTGCAGATGGGCAACCGGCAGGGCGTATTGCCATTCAGCGTGCTGATCGGCGCGGACGGACGCCTGCTCAAACGCCAGTTCGGCCCTTTTGACAGTGCCCAGCAACTCGCCGACTGGGCCGAACAGCCCGAATAGGCTAGGCGGCCGTAGGCAATACCAATCAAACGGCGGGCATCTTCCGTGAAAATGCGTAGATCGTCTGGACAGAGCGGCGCATTCTGGGCCACACTCCGTTTCCGCTTTGGAGGGACCAGTGGCCAGAATTCTTGTCCTGCATGGACCCAACCTCAACCTGCTCGGTGTTCGCGAGCCTGAGCTGTATGGCCGCACTACGCTGGCCGAGATCGATGCCCGGCTGATCGCCCGGGCCGCCCAGTGCGGCCACGCGCTGGAAGCGTTCCAATCCAACGCCGAACACGAGCTGGTCGAACGGGTCCAGGCGGCGATGCGCGACGGCACCGACTTCATCCTGATCAATCCCGCTGCGTTCACGCACACCTCGGTGGCCCTGCGCGATGCGCTGGCCGCCGTGAAGCTGCCCTTCGTCGAACTGCATCTGTCCAACCCGCATGCGCGCGAGCCGTTTCGCCACCGCTCCTACTTCAGCGACCTGGCCTGCGCCGTGATCTGCGGCTGCGGCGCCGACAGCTACTACTTCGCACTGGAACACGGCCTGCAACGGCTAGCCCATCGGCAACCCGCCGCTGCCAGCGCCTGAGTTGCCCCCCCCTTCTTACAACCACAGACGAGGCCTCCATGGACCTTCGCAAAATCAAAGCGCTGATCGACCTGCTCGACAAATCCAACCTGGCTGAACTTGAAATCAAGGAAGGCGAGGAGTCGGTGCGCCTGGCGCGGCATTCCCGGCACGCGCCGGCGCCGGCCCCCACTGCACCGCCGCCGGCAGTCGCGGCCGCCGATCATGAGCGCCGCACTGCCGCCCACGCCATGCCCGCAGTCGCCGCCACGGCCAGCGAGGCGCACATCGGCAAGAACGGCAAGGACGTTCCGGACGGTCACATGATCCGTTCGCCGATGGTCGGCACCTACTACGCCTCGCCCAATCCCGACTCACCCGCGTTCGTGAAAGTGGGCCAGACGGTCAAGGCCGGCGAAACGCTGGGCATCATCGAGGCGATGAAGATGTTCAATCCGATCGAGGCCGATGTTTCCGGCACCGTGCGCGCGATCCTGGTGACCAGCGGCCAGCCGATCGAGTTCGACGAGCCGATGTTCGTGATTTCTTGATGTTGCAACGAACAGGACGCCCCCATGCTTAAGAAAGTCGTCATCGCCAACCGCGGCGAGATTGCGCTGCGCATCCTGCGCGCCTGCCACGCGCTCGGCATCAAGACGGTCGCCGTGCATTCCACGGTCGATCGCAACCTCAAGCACGTCGCCATGGCCGACGAGTCGGTCTGCATCGGCCCGGCGCCGTCGAGCGAAAGTTATTTGAATATTCCGGCGATCATCGCCGCCGCCGAAGTCACCGACGCCCAGGGCATCCATCCGGGTTACGGTTTCCTTTCCGAGAACGCGGATTTTGCCGAGCGCTGCGAATCGTCCGGCTTCGTGTTCATCGGCCCAACCGCCGGCGTGATCCGCATGATGGGCGACAAGGTCGAAGCCATCCGTGCGATGAAGGAAGCCGGCGTACCCTGCGTCCCGGGCTCGGACGGCCCGGTGGGCGACGACGGCGAAGCTTGCCTGCGCATGGCCAGCGAGATCGGCTATCCGGTGATCATCAAGGCCGCCGGCGGCGGCGGCGGCCGTGGCATGCGCGTGGTGCGCGAAGAATCGGCGCTGCTGGCGTCGATCAGCACCACCAAGGCCGAAGCCAAGGCGGCCTTCAGCAACGACATGGTCTACATGGAGAAATTCCTGGAGAACCCGCGCCATGTCGAGATCCAGGTGCTGTCCGACGGCCAGGGCAACGCGATCCATCTGGGCGAACGCGATTGCTCGATGCAGCGCCGGCACCAGAAGGTGGTCGAGGAAGCGCCGGCGCCGGGCATCGACGAGGAACAGCGCGCGCGCATCGGCAAGATCTGCACCGATGCCTGCGTGCGCATCGGCTACCGCGGCGCCGGCACCTTCGAATTCCTTTACCAGGACGGGCATTTCTATTTCATCGAGATGAATACCCGCATCCAGGTCGAACACCCGGTGACGGAAATGGTCACCGGCGTCGACCTGGTACGCGAACAGCTGATGATCGCCTCCGGCGAGAAACTGAAATTGCGCCAGGAAGACATCGTCATCCGCGGCCATGCCATCGAATGCCGCATCAACGCCGAGGACCCGGAATCCTTCCTGCCCAGTCCCGGCCTGATCAAGCATTTCCACGCGCCGGGCGGTCCGGGCGTGCGCGTCGATTCGCATATCTACGAAGGTTACAAAGTCCCGCCGAATTACGACTCGATGATCGGCAAGCTGATCGTGCACGGCAACACGCGGGCGCAGGCGATTTCGCGCATGCGCGTGGCGCTGTCGGAAATGATCGTCGACGGCATCAAGACCAATGTGCCGCTGCAGCAGCGGATCATGGCCGACATCGGCTTCCAGCAAGGTGGCGCCAACATCCACTACCTGGAAAAGCGCCTGGCCGAGCGCAAGGAAAAAGTCATCGGGTTGGGCTGAGCCATGGACAAGCGCGTGCACTTTTCGATGATCCGCGATTTTCATCTCGCCGATTGGTTCACGATCGCCAATGCTTTTTGCGGCATGGGCGCGGTGCTCGCGGTAATGTCCTTCCTTACCGGCGCGCAGCCGCAGGGCCTGTTGTGGGCAGCGGTGCTGGTGCCGGCGGCGTTCGTGTTCGATGTCTTCGACGGCCGCATCGCCCGTTGGCGGCAACAGAATTCCGCGCTGGGCCGCGAGCTGGATTCGCTGGCCGATGTCATCTCCTTCGGCGTTGCGCCGGCGGCGATGGCCTTCGGCGCCGGCCTGGATGGTTTCTGGGATTGCCTGGTGCTTGTTTATTTCGTCGCCTGCGGCGTCAGCCGGCTGGCGCGCTACAACATCACCGCCGACGCACTATCGGCCGACGCCTCTGGCAAGGTGAAGTATTTCGAGGGCACGCCGATCCCGACCAGCGTATTGCTGGTCGCGCTGCTGGCGGTCGCGGCCTGGCAGGGCCGCGTCGGCGACGCGGTCTATTTCGGCTACTGGCAGCTGGGCCCGTGGCAGTTGCACCCGCTGGTGCTGCTGTTCGCGTTGTCGGGCTCGTTGATGATCAGCAAGACGCTGCGCATCCCCAAACTCTGATCGAATCGGCGATCGGCGCGCCGGATTCGGCGATAATCGCAGTCCACGCCCCCGACGTTCGCCCTCCATGCCCTGGCTCCAACTTTCCCTTCGCTGCCGCGCCACCGACGAAGCGCGCGTGGAAGCCGCGCTTGAAGATCTTGGCGCGCAGTCCGTATCCCTGCTCGATGCGGCCGATGCCGACAACGAGCAGGCCATCCTGGAGCCCGGCGTCGGCGAGATTCCATTGTGGCCGGAAGTGACCCTGCTGGCCTTGTTCGATGCCGACACCAATCCCGAGTTGTTGCTGCACGCCATCGACGCCTGGGACGGGCGCATCGATTTGAGCAGCGCCAGTTTCGAGCTGATCGCCGATCGGGACTGGGAACGCGCCTGGATGGATCAGTACCAGCCGATGCAGTTCGGCGCGCGCACCTGGATTATTCCCTGGAACATGGAAGCGCCGCCCGAGGCGGCCGGCGCGGTCATCGTGCGCCTGGATCCGGGCCTGGCGTTCGGCTCCGGCACGCACCCGACCACGGCGCTGTGCCTGCAATGGCTCGACGCGCTGGACCTGCGCGGCAAGACCGTACTCGATTTCGGCTGCGGCTCGGGCATTCTCGCGTTGGCGGCGCTCAAGCTTGGCGCGGCAGGCGCGGTCGGCGTCGACAACGACCCCCAGGCACTGTTGGCCACCGTCGATAATGCCGAGCGCAATGGCGTGGCGGAAAAACTCGTGGTCACCCTGCCCGAAGATGAAATCGTCGCCGAGTATCCGGTCGTGGTCGCCAACATCCTGGCCGGGGCGCTGGATCAACTGGCCGAAACCCTGGCCGCGCGAGTGGCGCCCGGCGGCGTCATCGCCTTGTCCGGCATCCTGCACGGACAAGAGACCGAACTGCTCGCCCGCTACGCGCCCTGGTTCGAACAATTGCAGGCCACGCAACTGGGCGACTGGGTGCGCATCACCGGTCGCCGTGCTGGCTGAGACATGACCACGACCAGCACTCCCGCGCCCAGCCCGCCGCCGTCGCCAACGACGCCGTCACCGGAATTCGTTCGGCCAAGCGCACGCCCGCCGCGCACGCGCGGCGCATGGTGGCCATGGCTGCTGGTGCCCGTACTGACTTCAAGCCTGCTGGTGCAGATCGCGGTGGCCGATCGTGCGCGGCTGGCCCGCGACCCCGTATGGCGTCCACGAATCGTGACCTTGTGCAACTGGTTGCGCTGCACCGTACCGGCCTGGCGTGAGCCCGGCGCGCTGAAGGTCACCTCGCGCGAAGTTCGCCCGCATCCCTCGGCGCCCGGCGTGCTGCTAGTGACCGCCACCTTCCGCAACGACGCGGCATTCGCCCAGGCCTGGCCGGTGCTGCAGTTATCGCTGGCCAACCTGGACGGCGATGCGCTGGGGCTGCGCCGCTTCACGCCGCGCGAGTACCTGGGCAGCGAGCCGGCGACGGCGCAGATCGGACCGGGACAATCGGCCAGCATTACGCTTGAGATCGTCGACCCCGGCAAGCGCGCGGTGGCGTTCAACTTCGAGTTCCGCTGAACCGAATTTTGCCCAGTGCGTCACAAGCCGCAACACGGATTACCGTCGCTGCCTCAATAGTTTGCGAAGTCGTTGGCGCACGGCCAACGGTACGGGTAGACTGCCCATCCGCCCGGAGAACGGCGGCCCGAAGTTGCCGGCACGGATGCCGATGAAATCAAACCAGGAGCGGTTGTCGGGTAGCGGACACAGCTTATGGAGTTTCCCGCCCGTGAATGCCCAACTCGCCTTGCGCGCTGAACCAGCACCCCTCTCGCATCCACAACCGGCGTTGCGCGATTACGTGGCCAAGGCGGTGCGCCGCTACCTGCTGGACCTGGGCGATTGCCAGTCGCACGAGCTGTACGACATCGTGCTGCGCGAAATCGAAGTACCGATGCTCACCGAGGTCATGCGCCATTGCGATGGCAACCAGAGCCGCGCCGCGGCCACGCTCGGCCTCAATCGGGCGACGCTGCGCAAGAAGCTCAAGGAATACGGCCTCAGCTGAGCGCCGCCGCGATAGCGGTATAATTCGCCCCTCGTTTCCGGGGTAATCCATGTCTTCAGACCGCCTGCCCGTTCGCCGGGCGCTGCTTTCCGTTTCCGACAAATCCGGCCTGCTGGAATTGGCCCGTGAGCTGGCCGCGATGCACATCGAACTGCTTTCCACCGGCGGCACGGCCAAGGCCCTGCGCGAGGCCGGTATTCCCGTGCGCGATGTGTCCGAGGTCACTGGCTTTCCGGAAATCATGGACGGCCGCGTGAAGACCTTGCACCCCACGATCCATGGCGGATTGCTCGGGCGCAGCGGCACCGACGATGCGGTCATGGCCGAACACGGCATCGCGCCGATCGATCTGCTGGTGGTGAACCTGTATCCGTTCGCCGCCACGGTGGCCAAACCCGACTGCAGCTATGAGGACGCCATCGAGAATATCGACATCGGCGGCCCGGCCATGCTGCGCGCGGCGGCAAAAAATCATGCGCGGGTCAGCGTCGTGGTCGATCCGGCGCAGTACGCCGGCTTGCTCGCGGCACTGAAGACCGGCGGCACCACGCTGGCGCAACGACGCGGCTTCGCCGCCAAGGCGTACGCCCATACCAGCGCCTACGACGGACAAGTCACGCAGTGGCTGTCGCCGCGGGCAGAAAATCCGGACGCGCCGGAAGCCTGGCCGCACACCTTCAACCTTTCGCTGCCACTGGTCTCGCCGCTGCGCTACGGCGAGAACCCGCATCAGCGCGGCGCCCTTTACGTGGAGAACACGGCTGGTGGCGGCATCGTCGCGACTGCCCGTTTCGTGCAGGGCAAGGAGCTCAGTTTCAACAACCTGGCCGACGCCGACGCCGCACTCGAATGCGTAAAAGCTTTCGATGCGCCGGCCTGCGTGATCGTCAAGCACGCCAATCCCTGCGGCGTGGCCGTCGCCGACAACCTCATGAGCGCCTACGATCGCGCCTACGCGGTCGATCCGACGTCCGCCTTCGGCGGCATCATCGCCTTCAATCGTCCGCTCGACGCCGACACCGCGTCGGAAATCCTCAAGCGCCAGTTCGTCGAA
>JBAZBG010000120.1:0-6786 GCA_041671585.1 Arenimonas sp.
GTTTTCCTGGAAAGCAGCAGTCATCCTGCGCTGCTGTTCCACGGCAGCTTCGGCTTCCGCGAGATCGGCCAGCACGTGATGCCCGGCACCGGCCTGCGCGCCGCCATGCTGGTCAAGGAACTGTGCAGTTATCCGTACGTCCACCAGACCTATGACGGCAACTTGCCCGACCTGCCCTGGCTGGACGCGCGAACCCTCCCCGGCCGCAAGCCCCAGCGCGCGACCGGCACCTGAGCATGGCGGCCATTCCGGATTACGAACAGGCGGGCGAACTGAAGATCGGCCAGGTGGGCATCGCCAACCTGCGCATACGTTCGCTGGATGTCGAAAAGATTTCCGCGGAAATGCGCGAACGCGTGCGCAGCGCGCCGAAATTGTTCCAGCGCGCCGCGATCATTCTCGATTTCGGCGGACTCAGCAGCTGTCCCGAAGCCGCGACCGTCAAGGCACTGATCGCCGGCCTGCACGAAGCCGACGTCCTGCCGATCGGCATTGCCTACGGCACCAGCCAGATCGAAGCCCTGTCCAAGGAAGTCGGCCTCCCCCTCCTGGCAAAATTCCGCGCCTCCTACGAATCCTCCTCCGCCGCAGTCGCACCTGTGGGAGCGGCTTCAGCCGCGATAGCTCCACCGCCGGCGGAAGCCCCCGGCAAGCACATCGCGGCTGGCTCTCAACAGACGGATGTCTGGTCAGCCGCTCCTACAAAAGCCACAAAAGCAGCGAAGGATCCGGAACCGGGGCTGATGCATGTTGCGCCAGTTCGTTCCGGCCAACAGGTCTACGCGCAGAACCGCGACCTGACGGTCTGCGCCACGGTCGGCGCCGGCGCGGAGGTGATCGCCGACGGCTCCATCCACATCTACGGCGCGCTGCGCGGCCGTGCCCTGGCGGGCGCGAGCGGCCTGGCCTCGGCGCGGATTTTCTGTCGCGATTTCAACGCCGAACTCGTGGCCATCGCCGGCACCTACAAAGTACTGGAAGAAATTCCGAAGCAGCTGATCGGCAAACCCGTGCAGATCTGGCTGGAAAACGACAGCCTGCGCATCGAAGAACTGGCTTGAAACATTCTGCGGCACCCATGGAGATTCAACTTGACTGAAATCATCGTAGTGACCTCGGGCAAGGGCGGCGTCGGCAAGACCACCACCAGTGCCAGCCTCGCCTGCGGGCTGGCCAAAGCCGGAAAGAAAACCGCCGTGATCGATTTCGACGTCGGCCTGCGCAACCTGGACCTGATCATGGGTTGCGAGCGTCGCGTGGTTTACGACTTCGTCAATGTCGTGCTCGGCGAAGCCTCGATCAAGCAGGCGCTGATCAAGGACAAGCGCTTCGAGAATCTGTACGTGCTGGCCGCTTCGCAGACGCGCGACAAGGATGCGCTAAACAAGGAGGGCGTGGAAAAGGTCCTGAAGGACATCGCCGCCGAAGGCTTCGACTTCATCGTCTGCGACTCGCCGGCCGGCATCGAGAAGGGCGCGTTCCTGGCGATGTATTTCGCCGATCGCGCCGTCGTCGTGGTCAACCCCGAAGTGTCGTCGGTGCGCGACTCCGATCGCATCCTCGGCCTGCTGGCTTCGAAGACGCGCAAGGCGGAGAACGGCGAGCGCGTACAGGAACACCTGCTGCTCACCCGCTACAGCCCGGGTCGCGTCGAGAAGGGCGACATGCTTTCGATTGCCGACGTCGAGGACATCCTGGGATTGAAGGTGATCGGCGTCATTCCGGAATCGCCGGAAGTGCTGCAGAGTTCCAACGCCGGCGTGCCGGTCATCCTGGACGACGTATCGCACGCAGGCCAGGCCTATACCGACGCGGTGTCGCGCATCCTCGGCGACAACGTGCCGCTTCGCTTCACCACCGTCGAGAAGAAGGGTTTCTTCTCGAAGATCTTCGGGAGCTGAGGAATGGGCATCTTCGATTTCCTCAGCTCGCGCAACAAGAACACCGCCAGTGTCGCCAAGGACCGCCTGCGCATCCTGATCCAGCAGGAACGCAGCATGCGTGGCGCGCCAGACTACCTGCCGCTGCTGCAGCGCGAACTGCTCGAAGTGATCCGCAAGTACGTCAACGTCGACGTCGACGCGGTCAAGGTGGACCTGATCAAGGACGGCGACAACGAAGTCCTCGATATCTCCGTGGCCCTGCCCGAAAAAGCCGCCGCCGCCAACGGCTAACGTATGAATGTAGGAGCGGCTTCAGCCGCGAACGCCCTTGTAGGAGCGGCTTCAGCCGCGATCGCGGAATTTCCGGGCAAGCAGATCGCGGCTGAAGCCGCTCCTACAAGGGCTGTGCTGTTGCTTGGCGAGATTGGCTTTGCTTCCGCCTCGGCGCTGCTCGCCGCGCATGGTCTGCACTTGCAGCAGGTGCCTGACGGCCAGGCTATTCCCGGCAGCTACTGGGGCGATTCCGAAGCCGGGCTGATCGGCATCAACGTGTTCGCCCGCGCCGATACGCCAGTACATTCCCTGCTGCATGAAGCCGCGCACCTGCTGGTGATGCCGGAAGAGCGCCGGCAATTGGTGCACACCGACGCCAGTGAATCGATCGCCGAAGAAGACGCCGCCTGCTATCTGCAGATTCTCCTCGCAGACTCGCTGGATGGCGTCGGCAGCGAACGGCTGATGGCCGACATGGATGCCTGGGGTTATACCTTCCGGCTCGGCTCGGCCCGCGCCTGGTTCGAGCACGACGCCGAAGACGCCCGCGCCTTCCTCCAATCCCGCAACCGCCTCCCCCTGTAGGGCTGACCAGACATCCGTCTGTTGAGAGCCAGCCGCGAAGCTCTTGCGGGAGCGACTTCAGCCGCGATTCTCTTGTGGGAGCGGCTTCAGCCGCGATTCTCGACCATCGCCAATTTGAGAATCGCGGCTTAAGCCGCTCCTACTGGGGTTGCGCCGGTGGCCGGGGCGGTCTAGCCTGCGTTTCCCCGACCTTTTCGCCGTATCCGGAGCCAGTCACGTGATTTTCCAGCGCGCCATCCTGTCGTTCGCCATTTCTGCCGCCCTGCTTTCGCCTGCCGCACACGCCGCTGAAAGCAAGGAAACCGCCGATCAGTTCATCGCCCGCGTCAATGCCGAGATGCGCGTCGATTACGTCGAGAATTCCGCCGCTGAATGGTTGGCGCAGACGTACATCAACGACGAGTCGCAGACTGTGTCGGCCAAGGCCAACGAGCGCGCACTGACCAAGCTCGGCCAGTACGCAGAACAAGCCAAGCACTTCGAAGGCCAGCCGATGTCGCCGGAAACCGCCCGCGCATTGCGCCTGTTGCGGCTGGGCATCACCGTGCCGCCGCCGAAGGATCCGCAGCATCTTGCCGAATTGACCAAGCTGGGCACCAAGCTCAACGGCGACTACGGCGCGGGCAAGTACTGTCCGGACCCGAAGAATCCGGCCAGCTGCATGCAGATCGGCCAGATCGAGGACATCCTCGCCGACACCGGCAAGAAGACCTATGAGGAACAGCTCGACGCCTGGCAGGGTTGGCACACGATCTCGGTACCGATGCGCAAGGATTACCAGCGCTTCGTCGAACTCAACAACGAAGGCGCCCGCGACCAGGGCTTCGCCAACACCGGCGAACTGTGGCGCAGCGGCTACGACATGAAGCCGGCCGACTTCCAGGCCGAAACCGATCGCCTGTGGGGCCAGGTCAAACCCCTTTACGACCAGCTGCAGTGCTACACCAAGAACAAGCTGGTGGAAAAATACGGCGCCAAGGGCGAGGTCGACGGCATGATCCCGGCGCACCTCACCGGCAACCTGTGGCAACAGGACTGGGGCAATCTGTGGCCGCTGTTGCAGCCCTACGCCGGCGTTCCCAAGCTGGACATCACGGCAGCCCTGCAAAAACAGCGCGACGCGAAATTCGCCGCTCTTCTTGCCGACTTCGCCAAGAACAACAAGCACGAGCCTTCCGTCGAGGAAAAGGTCGAGCTCGGCCGCGAGGCGGACCTGGCCCAGGCCAAAGCCATGGTCAAGGAAGCCGAGAACTTCTACGTCAGCCTGGGCATGCCCAAGCTGCCGGGGTCGTTCTGGGAGAAAACCCAGTTCATCAAGCCGCGCGATCGCGACGTCGTTTGCCACGCCAGCGCCTGGCCGATGACGATGGATGGCGAAGTGCGCATCAAGATGTGCATCAAGCCCGACGAGGATTCCTACACCACGATCTATCACGAACTCGGCCACATCTTTTACTACCTGGCCTACAAGCACGCGCCCGCGTTGTTCCAGGGCGGCGCCAACGATGGTTTCCACGAAGCGATCGGCGACACCGTGGTGTTGTCGATGACGCCCGACTATCTCAATTCGCTGGGCCTGGTCGACAAGCCCACCGTCAGCGAGGAAGCCGTGATCAACGCGCAGATGCGCCAGGCGCTGGCCAAGGTCGCCTTCCTGCCGTTCGGCCTGATGATCGACCGCTGGCGCTGGGGCGTGTTCGACGGCTCGATCAAGCCCGACGGATACAACAAGGCCTGGTGGGATCTGAAAGCCAAGTACCAGGGCGTCGCGCCGGCCACGCCGCGTGGCGAGAATTTCTTCGATCCGGGCGCCAAGTACCACGTGCCCGGCAACACGCCATACACCCGCTACTTCCTGGCGCACATCCTGCAGTTCCAGTTCTACAAGTCGCTGTGCGATTCGGCCGGCTTCAAGGGTCCGCTGTATCAATGCAGCTTTGCCGGCAGTCCGGAAGCGGGCAAGCGCTACTGGGCGATGCTGGGTAAGGGCGCCAGCCAGGCCTGGCCGCAGACGCTGAAGGAGCTCACCGGCGGCGAGCAGCTCGATGGCTCGGCCGTTCTCGAGTATTTCGCCCCGCTCAAGGGCTGGCTGGAAACGCAGAACAAGGGCAAGCAATGCGGCTGGCCGGCCAAGGCTGGCGGCTGATTACCATCAGCGACGTCCGCGAGTAATTTCGATGAAGCTACCGTTGGTTGCCCTGCTCGCCGCACTCGGTTACGCGGGCAACGCCCCGGCCGAAGTTACCGAATCCTCTGCGTCGAGCTTCGCGCTCGCGCAGAGGATCATCGTTATCGCCGACCAGCCGGCGAGCTTCCAGGCGCTGCTGCATCCGGAACGCTGGTGGAGCAAAGCGCACACGTGGTCCGGCAGCGCCAGCAACCTGAGCCTGGACGCGCGCGGCGGCGGTTGCTTTTGCGAACGCTGGAGCGGTGGCGAAGTCGAACATGCGCGGGTGCTCTTCATAAGGAACGACAGCCTGGTACGCCTGGAAGGCGCCCTCGGCCCGATGCAATCGATGGCCGTTACCGGCGTGCTGGAGTTCGAATTGACGCCCGGCAAGGACGGCACCCAGATCGACCTGCGCTATCGGGCCACCGGCGCCGAGGCTTCAAATCTCGATGCGATTGCACCGTCTGCCGACAAGATGCTGGCCGAGCAGATGGCTGCGCTGAAGGCGCTGCTCGATGCGCAGGGACAGGCGGCGCGGCAGTGACCAGCGCAGTGCAGGTGCGGCGAGCCACTCTGGCTGAACTCGACGACGTCGCACGCTTGTTCCAGGGTTACCTGAGCTTTTACGAAAAGACAGTCGAGGCCGATGTCGCGCGTGGTTTCATCGAAGACCGGCTGCGCAAGCAGGACTCAGTGATTTTCCTCGCCTGGCTCGACGCGCAGGCATGTGGCTTTGTCCAGTTGTATCCGTGTTTCGCCAGCCTCTCGCTGGCGCCTAGCTGGGTGCTCAACGATTTGTACGTGGACCCGTCGGCGCGCGGCCGCGGAGTGGGCGACGCGTTGATGGCAGCCGCGCGGCAATTGGGCGTGGATACGGGCGCGGCGGAGATCTTCCTGCAGACAGCGCGCAGCAACGCCACAGCGCAACGCCTTTACCAGCGGCTCGGCTACCAGCGCGACGACGACTTCCTCGTCTACACCTTGAGCCTTCCGAAAGTTACAACTCGTCGGTAGGCTCCAGGCTGGCGGCATTCGGGCTGGCCTCCGGCCAACGATCGCAATGCGCCAGGTACCAGCGCCACATTGCGTAGGCGATCGTCGAGAACGCCGCGGCGCCGAGCGCCAGATGCATCGGATGGTCGCTGAGCATCGGCGACAGCACGCCGGCGATCAGCGCATTGGACAGCAGGCCGACGAACGCCTGCATCGACGATGCAGTCCCGCGCATGTGCGGGTACAGATCCAGAATGGCGATGGTCAGGATCGGAAACACCAAGGCGATACCGAAGGCGCTCAGCACCGTCGGCAACACCGCCCACGGCAATTGCGGCACCGGGAACGCCAGGTTGTAGCCAATGTTGACCAGCGCAGACAAGCCGCAGAAGAAGAAGCCAATATTGGCAAGCCGTACGCCGGAAATCTTCCCGGCAGAACGCCCGCTCAGGAACGCGCCCAGCACCATGCCGCCGATCGTCGGCGCAAAAAAATAGCCGAACTGCTGCTCGTTCAACTTCAGCATGTCCAGAACGAACGCCGGCGCCGACGTGATGTACACGAACAGCGCGCCGAAATTGGCGGTTCCCGCCAGGGCCAGCAGGCGAAAACGGCCGTTGCCGATGATGCCGCGGTAGGCGCCGGCCAGCCCCTTGAAGTTCAGTGGCAGCCGGCGCTCAGGCGGATGACTCTCCGGCAAGGCTACGGCCGTGGTCAGCATCAGCACCAGGGCGAACGCGGTCAGGAACCAGAAAATCGCCTGCCAGTTGCTCCAGCCCAGGATCCAGCCGCCGATGATCGGCGCGATCGCCGGCGCCACGCCGAAGATCATCGAGATATGGCTCATCAAACGCTGCGCGTCGTCGCCATCGAGCGCATCGC
>JBAZBG010000121.1:0-6730 GCA_041671585.1 Arenimonas sp.
GACATGGGCGCCAACGTGCGCCGCATCATTCACCGAGCCCGGGACAAGGCGCCGTTTGCCAGGCTGAAGCCGGCTGTCGTCGATCCAGCGCCGTGATCGACCGGGACGAACGGATTCCGCTCGTCCCGGTCGCGACGCTCAGCCCAACTTGTGAATCAGGTTGGCGCCGGCAATCCACGCAGCAATCGAAGTGCCGGTATTGGCCAGCACGAAATTGACGAAGACACGGGCGAAACGATTTCGCCACCAGCCCTTGACGGTGCTGGTGTCGGTGCGCAGGTTGAGCATGTCCTGGTAGGTCGGTTTCCGGAGCCATGCCTCGATGAAAGCGCTGACCATGCCGGAGCTGAGCGCCGGTATCAGCGGCGTTATCGGCGAGGCAACAGCGGCGCCGAGAATGGACAAGGGGTGACCGCCCGCCAAGGCGCTTCCGAGCGCGCCGCCGATGGCGGTGATGACCACCCAGTCGAGCACCAGCTTCGCGCCCAGGTTGAAGCCGCCGTGGTAGAAGCCCCAGCCAAAAGCGCCGAGCAGCGCGGTCGCAAAGATCAGCGTCAGCCAGGGCACTTTGCTGCCCTCGGGTACCTTGTCGAGCGTGGTCGTCACCTGCCCGGGATCATCGCGCCCTTCGGTCAGTGCCGTGGTCAATCCCTTCAAGTGGCCGGCGCCGACCACGGCCAACACTTCCTTCGGCTTTTCGGCAAGCGAACATGCACGCAATTTCGCGGCCATGTACCGGTCGCGTTCGGCGATCACCGCTTCGAACAGCTGCGGCGTTTCCGCCGCGAATTCCCCGAAGCTCGATTCCAGCAGGTCGCCCTGCTTGAGCTTTTCGATGTCGTGCTCTTCCACTTGCTCGTCGACGAACAGACTGGCGGCAAGGCCAGCCATCAACTTGCTGCGACCCCAAAAACCGAGTCCCGACCAGGCGCGCTTGAGCGTGGTGCCGACATCGCGGTCGATCAGGTACAGCGGCAGGTCGCGCTGCTTCGCGCCCATCGCGGCGGCCTTCAATTCCGCACCGGGTTCGACGCCCAACTGTTCGGCCAGCCGTCGCTGGTAGGCGGCAAGCGCCAGGTTCGCTGCCACCAGGCCGATCTTTCCTTCGCGAATGATCTGGAACAGATCGAGCTTGGCTAATGCATCAGGATCGGTCAGCGCCCGGTGTCGCTGAGTGTCCAGCTCGACGGCAATGGCGTCGTAGCGTCCGCTGGCAATGGCGGCTTCGACGGCGTCGATGCTGGCCCTGGAAACGTGCGCGGTGCCGAGCAGGGTGTAGCGAACGCCGTCGCGTTCAACGATGGCATGCGGTTGGCCGCTGAGGGAGTCGTCGGGGGAGATGGTGGGCAATGGGGGTCCGGGGAGATGGTGCTGGGGAGATGGTTCTGGGTGGGAGATCGCGGCTGAAGCCGCTCCTACACACGCGGGGTTTTAGTCGCGGTAGCGTTTCAGGAGGTCCTGGTAGGCGTCGATGCGGCGGTCGCGGAGGAAGGGCCAGATTCGGCGGACGTGCTCGCTGCGGTCCAGGTCGATGTCGCCGACCAGCAATTGCGGTGCGTCGATACCGGCTTCGGCCAGGAACTCGCCCTGCGGGCCGAGGATGTGGCTGCTGCCCCAGAAGCGGATGCCGCTGCCGCCCAGTGGCGATGCCTCGTGGCCGACGCGATTGCAGCTGAGCACCGGCAAGCCGTTGGCCACGGCGTGGCCGCGGTGGCTCAGCATCCAGGCGCTGCGCTGGCGGTCCTGTTCGTCGGCCGCGTCATCGGGATCCCAGCCGATCGCGGTGGGGTAGAGCAGTAGTTCGGCACCGGCCAGCGCCATCATGCGCGCTGCTTCCGGATACCACTGGTCCCAGCAAACCAACACGCCCAGACGGCCGACACTGGTGTCGATCGGGTGGAAACCCAGGTCGCCCGGCGTGAAATAAAACTTCTCGTGAAATCCCGGATCGTCCGGGATGTGCATCTTGCGGTACTTGCCGATCAGGCGACCGTCGGATTCCAGCACCACGGCGGTGTTGTGGTAAAGCCCAGCCGCGCGGCGTTCGAACAGCGAGCCGACGATGACCACACCATGCTGTTTGGCCAAACGGCCGAGCCGTTCGGTGCTCGGCCCGGGAATGGCTTCGGCGCCCTCGAACTCGCAGACGTTTTCGTGCTGGCAGAAGTAGGCGCCGTTGTGCAGCTCCTGCAACAGGATCAGGCGTGCGCCTTGTCCGGCGGCTTCGGCGACGCGTTGTTCGATCACCGCCATGTTCGCCTCCACGCTGCCGTGGTTGCGTTCCTGGACCAATGCGACTTTCAGGGTTTTCGTGCTCATGCGACCAATCCTTCTGGAAGCTGCATGGTGAGGCAGTGCAGGCTGCCGTTCTGCCAAATCAGCGCACGGCACGGGACGGGTACGATTTCGCGATCCGGAAATGCTTCGGCCAGTACCTTCGCCGCGCCCGCATCGGCGGCGTCGCCGTACGCAGGCATCAGCAGGGCGCCATTGATGATCAGGAAATTGGCGTAGGACGCGGCGAGGCGGCGACCCTGGTCGAGGATCGGTTGCGGCCATGGCAGTTCGAACAGGCGATAAGGGCTGCCGTCCTTGCGTCTGAAGGCGGTCAATTCAGCTGCCATGGCCTGCAGCTCCGCGTAGTGCGAATCGCCCGGATCCTGGCAGCCTTGGTAGACGATGGCCGCGGTACCCGCGAAGCGGGCGAGGGTATCGATGTGGGCATCGGTGTCGTCGCCTTCCAGGTAGCCATGATCGAGCCACAGGGTCCGGTCCTGTTGCAGCCAGCCCTGAAGCTGATTCGCGATCTGGTCGCGATCCAGTGTCGGGTGCCGCTCGTGCAGGCAATGCCACGTAGAAAGCAAAGTTCCGTCGCCATCGGTTTCGATGGCGCCGCCCTCGAGTGCGAATTCGATGCGTTCGCGGTGCGCCTGGTGGAAAAGGCCGCGATCGCTCAGCGTCGATACGATCTGGTCGTCAAGCCCCGCCTCGAACTTGCCGCCCCAGGCAGTGAAGTGGAAATCGAGCAGGCGAAAACCGCTGCCGTCGCGCAAGGTGATCGGGCCGGAGTCGCGCAGCCAGGTGTCGTCGTAGGGCAGGCGCTCGAAGCGCACGCGCGCCAGGTGCGCTGGCGACTCAGTCAACAACGCGCGCGCGCGCTCTTCGAGTTCGGCGTCGGCAACGCAGATGACGGCATCCTGGAAACGCGTGATCGCCGCCACCAGCGCCACGTAGGTGGATTCCACCGACGCCAGTCGCTCCGCCCAGTCGGTACCCGCGTGCGGCCAGGCGATCAGGATGGCGGATTGGGGTTCCCATTCTGCTGGAAAGCGCAAGGTCTGGCTCATCAACGCGTTGCGGGGGCCGGGCCGATTTCCAGCGGGTTGGCTTTGTTCAGCACGGCATCGACAACGTGGTCGTTCTCGAAGTACACGCTGAAGGTCTCGTATTGCCAGCGGGTGATCGGCGGTGTGCTGTGGCTGCCGCCGCCTACCGCCGCGAACTTGCGTACCGGAACGCCGAACGCCGTCTCCACTGCCGCCATCGAGCTGCCGCGCTTGGGCAATACGATGCTGGATTCGGTCCGTACGCGTTCGATCAGCAGCGTGTCGGCCAGGCAGGGCGCCGCCGCCAGGACGCCAAGAGTGAGGATCAGGGACAAGCTCGTGCGCTTCATGGTTTTCTCCGCAATCGGAATGGCAACGCCTATTCGAAGCTGCAATTCTGTCACGGAAAAAACAACGCCGGCAAAAGCCGGCGTGTTTTGCAACCCGATTCGACTCAGCCGCTTAGCGCTGGCGAGCCTTGAAACGCGGGTTGGACTTGCAGATCACGAAGACCTTGCCCCGACGGCGGACGACCTTGCAGTCGCGATGGCGGGTCTTGGCCGACTTGAGTGAGTTCAGGACTTTCATGACAATTCCTTGGAACGGGCGAACAAAGAAGCGAGATTATAGTCCCCGGGAAGAGCCTTTGCAATACAAGGACTTGGGCCGCCAACTGCCCTTGTAGGAGCGGCTTTAGCCGCGATAGCCCTTGTATGGCAGGAGCTATCGCGGCTAAAGCCGCTCCTACAAGGGCTATTTGAGGTAGGCCTTGCTGAGGGTGTTCAGGTGCAGGCGCTCTTCGTCGCGCATGAATGGCGAGACCAGCATCATGACCTGGACGATGCCGAGCCGGATCGCCTCCTGTTCGTCCTTGTCGCCGCGGACGCTGGAGTAGTTCAGCCAGAAGGTGGCCAGGACCAGGATATTGGTCGCGGCCCCCTCGATTTCTGCGGCCGTCGCGCGCATGGCACCGGCCTGGACCAGGCCCCGCATTACCTCGGTGGCGTTGGCCGCGGCCCGTTTCAGTATCCGGGCGAAGCGCATCCGCAAGTGCCGGTTGCGGCTCAGGATGTCGACCAGGTCCCGGTACAGGAACCGGTATTCCCAGATGCACTCGAACACCAGGTGCAGCTGCAGCCAGATGTCCTCCAGGTTGGGCAAGCGCCCTTCCGGGGCGATCAGCGCCAGGTCCATGCGCTCTTCGTAGCGCTGGAACAGGTGTTCGATGATGTCGTCCTTGTTGCGGAAGTGGTAGTACAGGTTGCCAGGGCTGATCTCCAGCTCGTCGGCAATGTGGTTGGTGGTGACGTTCGGCTCGCCCTGCTCGTTGAACAGGATCAGGGATGCATTGAGGATCCGCTGCCGGGTCTGCCTCGCCATGGATGTCAGCCGACCAGCTTCTTGACCAGATCCACGTACTTCTTCATCGCCTGTTCCGGGGACGTGCCCTGCAGTTTTTCCCAGGCTTCATACTTCGCCGAACCGACGAAATCGAAAAAGCCCGGCTTGGCGCCCTTGACGTCGCCCTCCGAGCCTTGTTTGTACAGGGCATACAGGCGAAGCATGGTGTCGTTGTCCGGACGTTCCGACAGGCTCTTGACGTCGGTGGCGGCTTTTTCGAATTGTTGTTTCAAGTCGGCCATGGCGGCAGCTCTCGGGACGTTTGGCAAGCCACTCTGATAGCACGGCGCATTGGAGTGGTCAACGCGAGCCAAACGGATATTTGAAAGCCGGGTCGAGGTCTGGCAAGTTAGCCACTTGGGCCGGAATCGCCGGCCTTCGTTTTGGGGCGGGAACCATGAGCTATTTCGTGACGGGCGCCACCGGATTCGTCGGCCGTTTCCTGGTGAGCAAGTTGCTCAAGCGCAAGGGCACGATTCATGTGCTGGTGCGAAAGGGCTCGGAAAAGAAGCTCGACGCCATCGCTGAAAGGATGGGCTGGGACCGCAAGCGCGTGCTGGTCGTCACTGGCGACCTGTCCAAGGCGAAACTCGGCCTGACGCCGGCCCAGGTCAAGGCGCTGGCAGGCAAGATCACGCATTTCTTCCACCTTGCGGCCATCTACGACCTGGCCGCGGACGCCGAATCGCAGAAGATCGCCAACGTCGAAGGGACCCGCCACGCGATCGAGCTGGCCACCGCGATCAAGGCCGGCTGCTTCCACCACACCAGTTCGATCGCCGCTGCCGGACTCTACCCGGGCGTTTTCCGCGAGGACATGTTCGACGAGGCCGAGGGCCTGAGCGATCCCTACTTCCGCACCAAGCACGACTCGGAGGGCCTGGTCCGCAACGAATGCAGGATTCCCTACCGCATCTACCGGCCGGGCGCCGTGGTCGGGCATTCGCAGACCGGCGAGATCGACAAGATCGACGGCCCGTATTACCTGTTCACCCTGATCAAGAAGTTGCGCGAGACACTGCCGCAGTGGATGCCGACCCTGGGCGTGGAGGGCGGCCGCATCAATCTGGTGCCGGTCGACTTCGTGGTCGATGCGATGGATCACATCGCGCACAAGCGCGGCCTGGATGGCCATTGCTTCCACCTGGTCGACCCCAATCCGCAGCGTATCGGCGAAGTGCTCAATGTATTTTGCCGCGCGGCCCATGCGCCGGAAATGACCATGCGGCTCGACGCGCGCATGTTGGCCGTGGTGCCGGCGGCCATGCGTGGGGCCGTGCTCAACCTGCCGCCGGTCAAGCGCTTCACCGGCATGCTGCTCAGGGATCTGCGCATTCCGCCGCAGACGCTGAAGTTGCTCACCTATCCGACGCGCTTCGATTCCCGCGAGACCGAACGTGCCCTGAAGGGAACCAAGATCGCCGTGCCGGACCTGGAGGGTTACGCCTGGCGCCTCTGGGATTTCTGGGAACGGCACCTGGATCCGGATCTGTTCGTGGATCACACCCTGCGCGGAAAGGTCCAGAACAAGGTCGTGTTGATCACCGGCGGATCGTCCGGCATCGGCAAGGCTTCCGCGATCAAAGTGGCCGAAGCAGGCGCGCACGTGATCATCGTTGCCCGCGGCGAACGCGAACTGCACGAAACCCGCGACCAGATCATCGCCTCCGGCGGCAAATGCTGGGCCTACACCTGCGACCTCACGGACATGCTGTCTTGCGACGAGTTGGTGAAGAAGGTGCTGCATCAGCACAAGCATGTCGACATCCTGGTCAATAACGCCGGGCGCTCGATCCGGCGTTCGGTGTCGGCCAGCTACGAGCGCTTCCACGACTACGAGCGCACCATGCAGCTGAACTATTTTGCTAGCCTGCGGTTGATCATGGGATTCCTGCCGGCGATGACTGCCCGCCAGCGCGGCCATATCATCAATATTTCGTCGATCGGCGTGCTCGCCAGCTCGCCCAGGTTTTCCGCCTACGTGGCTTCAAAGGCGGCGCTGG
>JBAZBG010000122.1:0-6698 GCA_041671585.1 Arenimonas sp.
CGCGTGGCGGCGGGCGAGCGCGTGTCCGGCGCCGACCTCAACGAGTTCGACGCCGCGCGCGAGGACTTTCCGACCATTCCCTGAAGGGCAGGTGCCGGCCGGCAGGGCCGTCCGCCGTGTCCAGTTGATCCGGCGCATTGAGCGCCTGACCTGGCCGGATCGGTCACGTGGCGCAAAGTAGTGGCGCGAACGCCCCGGCCTGCGGAAAATGCGCCGTCGCCGCTCCGAGGCCGAGACGCAGATGAAAGACCTGACCCAGGGCCCGATCGCCCGGCATATTTTCGAAATGGCCGCGCCGATGGCGATCGGCATGCTGATCCAGACCTTGTACTACCTGGTCGATCTTTATTTCGTCGCCCAGCTTGGCGATGCGGCGATCGCCGGCGTCACGTCCGCCGGCAATGCGATGTTTCTCGTGCTCGGCCTGACCCAGATGCTCGGCGTCGGCACCGTGGCGCTGATCGCGCATGCGGTCGGGCGCAAGGATCAAGCCGACGCCAACCTGATCTTCAACCAGTCGCTGGTGCTGTCGGTGCTGTGCATGTTGGTGACCGTGATCGGCGGCTACGCGGCGGCCGGCAGCTACATGCACTCGATCGGCGCCCCGGGCGCGACCACGCAGGCCGGCATCACGTACCTGTATTGGTTCCTGCCCGGTTTGGCGCTGCAATTCGCGCTGGTGGCGATGGGCTCGGCCTTGCGCGGCACCGGCATCGTCACGCCGACGATGATCGTCTCGATGCTGACCCTGGTGTTGAACATCCTGCTGGCGCCGGTGTTGATCGCCGGCTGGGGCACGGGTCGCCCGATGGGCGTGGCCGGCGCGGGCCTGGCCAGCTCGATCTCGATCGCCGCGGGCGTGGTGATGATGGCGATCTATTTCGCGCGCCTGGAAAAATACGTGTCCTTCCATGGCGAACAATGGCGGCCGCGCCTGGACACCTGGAAGCGGATGCTCGCGATCGGTCTGCCCGCGGGTGGCGAGTTCGCGTTGATGTTCGTGTTCATGGCCACGATCTTCTGGATCATTCGCGATTTCGGTGCGGCCGCGCAGGCGGGCTTCGGCGTCGGCTCGCGGGTGATGCAGGCGATCTTCCTGCCGGCGATGGCGATTGCGTTCGCCACCGCGCCGATCGCCGGGCAGAACTTCGGCGCCCGCAACGCGCCGCGCGTGCGGGCGACGTTTCGCACCGCCGCTCTGATCGGTAGCGGCATCATGCTGGTGCTGACCTTGATGTGTCAGTGGCGGCCGGAATGGTTTGTCGAAGGATTCACCAGCGACCCGGAAGTGATTGCCGTGGGCGGCCAGTTCCTGCACATCATTTCCTGGAACTTCGTCGGCTCCGGCCTCGTGTTCACCTGCTCGGGCATGTTCCAGGCCTTGGGCAATACGATGCCGGCCCTGATCAGCACGGCCACGCGCCTGATCACGTTCGTCATCCCCGCGGTCTGGCTGTCCCGGCAGCCGGAGTTCCGCATCGAACACGTCTGGTATCTGTCGGTGGCCACGGTCGCCTTGCAGGCGATCACCAGCTTGTGGCTGGTACGCAGGCAGTTTCAGCGCCGGCTGCAATTCGATGGCGGCGTCGTTGCCGGCGCGCCAGCCGCGCCGCTGGCCGGGGCCTAGTTACACGTCGCCGTCTTGTGACCAGCCCTCGCCGGTGCCGCGATGGAACACCTTGTCGGTGGCCAGCACGTTGCCGGCAGGAATGGTTTCCTGTTTGGCCAGCTCGACGTAGTAGGGCGTGAAATCCGGTCGGGTCGCGTCGAACAACTGATCAAAACTGTCGA
Source organism: Arenimonas sp. (assembly GCA_041671585.1). Taxonomy (GTDB): domain Bacteria; phylum Pseudomonadota; class Gammaproteobacteria; order Xanthomonadales; family Xanthomonadaceae; genus Arenimonas. Next base: position 1,792 of record JBAZBG010000122.1, read on the forward strand.
TCACGAAATACGTCTTCTGGTAGGTGTCGATCCGGTAGCGCGTGCGCATCACGCGCAGCAAATCGAAACCGATGCGGTTCGGTGCGGCCGAATCCAGGCAGTGCAGGCTTTCGCCCTTCGAGCTGACGATGCCGGAGCCGTAAATGCGCAGGCCCTGGTCGGTGTTGATCAAGCCGAATTCGACCGTGTACCAGTACAGCCGGGTCAACTGCGCCAGCGCTTCCGGGCCGATGCCGTGCGCCTTGACGCCACCGCGGCCATAAGCCTGCATGTAGTCGGCGAACATCGGATTCATCAGCAGCGGCACGTGCCCGAACAGGTCGTGGAACAGGTCGGGTTCGGCCAGGTAGTCGAGCTGCTCGGGTTTGCGAATCCACCAGGTCACCGGAAAACGCCGGTTGGCCAGGTGTTCGAAAAAGCTCAGCTCGGGCAACAGGCCTTCGACGCCGACCACCTCCCAGCCAGTGCTCGCGCGCAGCAGGTCATTGAGCGCGGCGAATCTGGGAATCGCCGCCGCGCCCATGCCCATGGCGTCCTGCGACGCCAGAAACTCCTGGCAGGCGCGCCCGGCCAGCAGATCGCGCTGGCGCTGGAACAGCGTCGCCCAGACCGCGTGGTCGGTGGCGGTGTAATTGTCCCAGGGCTGTTCGACCACGCCGGTGGCGTACACCGGCACATAGCCTTTGTCGGTCAGCTGGTTTTCCAGGCGCTGCGGGGTAGTCATGGGGGCGTCGCGATTCCAGTGGTGCCGGACCTGCCGTGGTCCCGTGTTGCAAGTCTAACGCCGTCCGCGGGCCCGGCGTAGACGCGGCGCCTCCTCCTTCAGCAACGGGGGTCGCGCGGAACCTTCGCTCAGGCCGCCACGCCATCGAGCATGACCTTGTTGCGGCCGGCGGTTTTCGCCGCGTACATGGCGCGGTCGGCGCGCCGCAGCAAATGCGAGTATTGCTGGTCGCGCGCGTCCAGTACCGCCACGCCGACCGACACGGTGATGGTAATGTCGCCGCCGCCGATGGGCATCGGTTGGTCGGCGAACGAACAGCGCATGCGTTCGGCCGCCGCCAGGGCCGCTGCGCCGTCGGTGCTGGGCATCACCGCGACGAATTCCTCGCCACCCAGGCGGCCGATCAGGTCTTCCGTGCGCAGGCTCTCGCGCAGCCGGCGCACCGTCTCGATCAACGCCGCGTCGCCGCCCTCGTGGCCGAATTCGTCGTTGATGCGTTTGAAGTGGTCGACGTCGATGATCATCATCGCCAGCGGAATGCCATGCCGACGCGCGGCGGCGATGCTGCGTCCGGCCAGGTCCTCGATGGCGCGACGGTTGCAGATACCGGTCAGGTAATCCAGGCGTGCGGCCTTCGCCAGTTCCTGTTGGCTCAACTCGGTGCACATCAGCAGGTAACCGACCGTGCTGACCACCGGCAGCAAGCCGCCCAGGGCATACGAAAGAATCTGCAGCGGCGAGACGACGAACACCGAGGCCGGGAGCGGTGCCGAAACGAACAGGTAGATCGCTCCGCGGTAGCTCATCAGCAGCGCGCCGGCCACGAACAAACCGCCGGTGACGTGGGTGATGGCGTTGAGCACCTGGCCGCGGCGATACACCGCGCGAGCGCTGGCGCCGAGCAGCAGCGCGTAGACGAGCGAGATGGTGCCGATGCGCAGGGGCAGGTTGTCGTCGACGTAGGTGTAGTACGCAGCCAGGCCGACGGTGGCGGCGATCAACAGATACAGCCGTTCCCGCCGTTGCGGGCTGCCGTTGAAGATGCGCAGCGCGATCGCGAACGCCGCGAACGAGGAAGCGACCAGGGCATTGGAGGTGACCGACGACCACCACGGACTGATCAGGTCGCGCAGTGCGATCAACAGAAAACCGATCGGGTGCAGCAAGGTGGCGGCGATCCACCAGTTCATGCTGGCCTGCAGCGCGGGACCGAAATGCCGGCGGACGGCGAACAGCAGCAGGCCGATCAGCAGCGTCAGGAACGCTCCCAGGAACAGCGCGGTGCGGATGTCGAACTGCCAGCCCAAGGCGGGCCCCTTCAGCTATTACCCGTAGATAACGTGCAAACTCCGTGCCGAAGGACAGCGGAAAACTGTGCGCTAGTTCACAGAATCCCGGCCGCGCGGGCGGAACGGCAACACGTTGTCCGGGTTCGGCTCGGGGCGGTGCCAAAGCACCGGCACATCGTCGGGGGTCGGTGGCTCCAGCGGATCCGACTCGCCGCCGCTTTCCGGCGGCTCGTCCTCCCAGCTATAGCGCCGCCGCGGGGGCGCCGGATCGGCGCGGCGCCAGAGGATGCCGGCCAGCACGCCGAACACGGCGCCGGACAGATGGTATTCCCAGGACACGCCAAGCTCGCGCGGCAACACCGTCATCAGCATGCCGCCAAAAAAGAAGAAGGCGATCAGCGCCGCGGCGATCGCCGGGCGGTCGCGACGCAGCAGGCCGAGGGTGAACAACAGGAAGCCCAGGCCGTGGGTGACGCCGCTGGCGCCGAGGTGGAAGCCGCCCGTGGCGAGCAGCCAGGTGCCCAGGCCGGAACCGAGCCAGATCACCGGCAAGGCGCGCAGCGTCGCCCGGGGATACACGGTGCCAGCCAGCGTCCCCAGGATCATGACCGAGAAGGCGTTGGCGGCCAGATGGCCGACCGAGCCGTGCAGCAAGGGCGCCGCCAGGACGCCCAGCAAGCCTGCCGGGGCCTGCGGCGAGATGCTGAGCGCGCGCAGGTCGCCCAGTTCGCCCTGCAGGAAAAACACCAGGCACAACACGATGACTGCGGCCATGCTGCAGTTGAGCGCGCGCTTGAATCGCTGCAACACCGCCGGCGCCACGGCGAGTTCGGGATCGTCTTCCGAGGGGTCCATGGAGCAGATATGGGGCGGGCGGCGGCCAAGGCAAGCCCGGCCGTGCCTACTGCCGCAGCCGAGGCCGTGGCTCGATCCACAGGCTCAGCGCCATGGCCGTCGCCAGCAGCGCAGCGACCACGGCCAGGGACGCGAACACCGGAATCGTCAGCACGTCGGCGAGCAGCATCTTGGAGCCGATGAAGACCAGCACCGCGGCCAGGCCGTAGGACAGCAGGTGGAATTTCTCGGCCATCCCCGCGAGCAGGAAATACAGCGCGCGCATGCCGAGCACGGCGAACACATTGGAGGTCAGCACGATGAACGGGTCGGGCGTGATGGCGAAAATCGCCGGGATCGAATCCACGGCAAAGATCACGTCGGTGACGCCGATCATCAGCAGCACCACGAACAGGGGCGTGTACCGGCGCTGGTTCTGTTCACTGATCCACAGTGCTTCGCCGTGGTAAGACTCGGCCAGCGGCAGGTGGCCGGTGATCCAGCGCAGCACCGGGTTGCGCTCCAGCGCCGGCTCCCGGCCGGCCACCCAGAACATCTTCACGCCGGTGGCCAGCAGGAACAGTCCGAACAGATACAACACAGCGTGGAACTTCGCGATCAGCGCCGCACCGATGAAGATCAGGATGGCGCGCAGGACAATCGCGGCGAGCACGCCATAGACCAGCACGCGCTGCTGCGACGGCGCCGGCACCTTGAAGTAGGTGAACAACATCAGGAACACGAAGATGTTGTCGATCGCCAGCGATTTCTCGACCAGGTAACCGGTCAGGAATTCGAGCGCCACGCGGTTGGCGTCGGCATCGGGCATCTGCGTTTTCAGGTACCACCACAGGCCGGCGTTGAAGGTCAGCGCCAGGCCGATCCAGACCGCGCTCCAGGCAAGCGCCTCACGATTGCCGACCTTGTGCGGTCCGTTCGAGCGGATGACCAGCAGGTCGACAATCAGGGCGAGGACGACGAAGGCGGCAAACGCGGCCCACATGATGGGCGTGCCAATGGATTCCATATCGAGCTCCAGAAAACGAAAACCTCGCGACCGGTAAGCGCTGGGCTGTTTTTGGACAGACCTTCGCCCCGGAGGACGAAGGTCTTGCTCGCAGGCTAGGCTGCCTGCCGGACCGGAGGGCGAACCCTCGTGTTGACGATCTCGGCAGCGGGAGCTACTCCCCTTCAGGAGCCAATTTACCGGCCTGCAGCGTGAAAGTCACGTAACGACCCGGGGCGCCGCCGTTACAATGGAGGGATGAACGCATCTGTCGCCGAACTCCCCGTCGTCCACCTGAAGATCGAACGCCGCTCCAACCACCCCTGGATTTTCCAGAAGATGGTCGAAAAGCCGGTGGCCAAGCCCAAACCGGGCTCGATCGTCGATATCGTCGACAACACCGGGCACTGGGTCGGCCGCGGTTTCTACAACGGCCATTCGCGCATCGCCCTGCGCGTGCTCACCGAGGATTACGAAGAAGCGCTCGACGAGGCCTGGTTCGTGCGCAAGGTGCGCGAGGCGGTCGGCCTGCGCCGCGACGTGCTCAGGCTCGACGAAACCACCGACGCCTGGCGCGTCATCCATTCCGAAGGCGATGGCATTTCCGGCCTGGTGGTGGATCGTTACGGCGATTTGATCGTGGTCGAGTTCTTTTCCGCGGGCGCGTTTCGTTATCGCGAATGGATATATGCGGAGCTGCGTGAAGCGTTTCCCGGCTGCCGCTTCTACAGCTTTGCCGAAGAGCATGTGCAGAAACAGGAGAGCTTCGACTTTCGGTCTCCCGATGCACCCGCACCCAGCGTGATTACCGAAAATGGCCTGAAATTCCGCGCCAGCCCGGGCAGCGGGCACAAGACCGGGTTTTTCGCCGACCAGCGCGACAACCGCGAATACCTGTCGCGCTTCACGCAAGGCAAGCGCGTGCTGGACATCTGCTGCAATTCCGGCGGCTTCGCCATTTACGCCAAGGCGCGCGGCGGCGCCGATGAAGTCATCGCGATCGACCTGGACGAAGAAATCCTCGAAGTCGCCAACAAGAATGCCTACCTCAACA
>JBAZBG010000123.1:0-6690 GCA_041671585.1 Arenimonas sp.
GCCCGGTGGGCGCATCGTTGTCCTGTCTCCGGCCCATCAATGGTTGTTCACCCCATTCGACGAGGCGATCGGCCACGTTCAGCGTTACAACAAGCGAACCCTGCTGGCAGCGAAGCCTGCGGGGCTGGCCACCGAGCGGCTCTTCTATCTCGACAGCGTGGGCATGATCGCCAGCCTGGGTAATCGTTTCCTTCTCCGCTCCGCCACTCCGAGTGTTGCGCAAATCCAGTTATGGGACCGCTGGATGATCCCGGCTTCGAAAGTAGTGGATAGAATTACCGGCTTCGGCCTGGGGAAGTCCATCGTTGCCGTGTTCAAGGAAACAAGCTGAGTCGCAATGATTGAGCTGAGAGCCGAGCTACTACGTTATCTCCTGAGCGGCGCGGTTGCGACAGTAGTCCATTTCGTGGTGCTGACCATCAATGTCGAGGTGCTTGCCTTGGAGTCGGTGGGGCTGGCGAATTTCATTGCGGCGATTTTTGGTTCGACCTCGGCGTTCCTGGGCAATCGGTATCTTGTTTTTAGGACTGTCCGTGAGCCCCTGGTCAAGCAGTTGGCCAAATTTTCTGGTTTGTACTTTTCAGTAGCTTGTTTCCATGGGCTGGCGCTGTTCATCTGGAGCGACCTTTTGAGATGGAACTACGCCCATGGTTTCGTCGTCGCCACCATGATTCAGATTGCCTTCGGTTACCTGGGAAACAAACTGTGGGTATTCAAGGCATGAAGCCAGGGGACGAACGAAGCGATGGCTGTCAGTGATTTGCGCTTGACGCCTGCTTCAATCTGACTTCCAGGGCGTCTGCGACTTTCGAGTATTGTCCAAGGCGGCCGAGACCGCGAAGTTGGTCGATCTCGACCTGGGCGTCCTCATATCGGCCAAGATGGATCAGGAGCTTGATGGCCGAAATGCGATACTGCTGCTCGTTCGGGTTCAGCGTTTTGGCTTCCCGCCAGAGGCGCAGCGCAAGTTCCGGGTCTCCCAGGACGTTCAGCGCGTAATTGCCATAGACGCTCAAGACTTCCGGATTCGCCCCTCGGCTTAGCGCTGCACCGAAGGTATCGAGCATGTCATCCGGCGGGAAGGCGCAGCGTCGTTCTACGGCGCAATTAATCAACCCACCCAGAGCCGCGGTTTCCTGCGGCCCGATCGGCCGCTCGCGAAGGCGGCCTTGCATGTGCTCCCACCAAGCGCGCTGCAGGGGTCTCCCGGTTCGAGCTGCGAGGACCAGCGAAGCCTGGTCCGGGAGCATGTTGCTGTTGCGCAGTTGCCGTGATTGGTCGAGGACGGCAAAAGCCGGCTCGATCAGTTTGGAATCGGGATCGTATCTGCTGGCCGTCGCCAGCATCCAGCCCAGATAATAGGTTGCTCTTGGCGACTGCGGATGCTTGGCTACTTCGGATACCGCGAACGAAACCGCATCGCTCCATTCACTGGTGCGAAGGTAGGTAATGCCGGCGCAGGCAAGAACCGCAGCAAACGCCAGCGTCGCACCAATCCGTCTTGCGGCTGCAACCGTGGGCGCGACGAAAAGCAGGTCCGCAAACAGAAGACAGACTCCCAGCGATGCGAAGTAGTTGCGGTGTTCAAAGACCAGTTCAAGCGGAAGGAACGTAGCGGTGAGGACTTGGGCGCCAAGAAACCACAACAGCCCCAGACTGGCCAGAGGCCGGCGGCGGCGAAGAAGAAAAGCGGCGCCGATTACAATTGGCAGCCCGATCATGGCAATTAGCGTGGCAGGGGGATCAAGGATTCCGCGAGACACGACATAGTCGTCATGGTAGAGGCTGAGATCAGCGAGATCCGGCAGTACCGTCCACTGAAGGTAGTCGAAGATGACGCGCGGTTCGGTCATCAGTCTTTCGGCGAGAGTGAAGTCGCGCGAGGCGAATGCCTGGGGGCCAAGCGCCGCAGGAAGCAGCCACATTACGGCCAGCAGCGCGGGCAAAAACAAGACCACACCGAACATCGCCAGCAACCGGCGGTCTAAGCGTTGCCGTGCGGTTTGGAACCGCAGAACGCACAGTTCAAGGCAGAATGCGTAGAGCGGCAGCAGCGCCGCCGATTCCTTGACCAGCACTCCCAGGGCGGTAAACGGGAGCATTCCCAGGACGATCAACGCCCAGCCGCCCTCGCCGCGTTGCTGCCGCAGGCGTCCCAGCAGGTACAGCCACAGGCCGGCGAAGACGAAGGTGTGGCTCAGGCTCTCCATCCGCTGCACGACAAGCAGCACCGCCATGACGTTGATCGGATGCAGCGCCCAGCAGCCTGCGACAAAAAGCGCCGCCCATTCGGGTCGTGAGAAGTGTGCGGGCAGGGGTTGGATGCACGCGCGAACCAGAGTCCGGATCAGACCGAAGACCAGCAATGTATTCAACAGATGGATCGCAACGTTGGTCAACTTCATTGGCACCGGGTTCAGCCCGGTGAAATAGTGATTGACCGCGAAGCTGAGCATGGCGAGCGGGCGTGGCAGGCTCTTGGCCGGAGATGACATCGTTGCTGCCACCCAATCCTGCCAGACGGGTTGGGTCACATGCAGTGGGGAATTATTGACAATATTCGGGTAATCGTCGAATACGAAACCGCCCTGGCGTCCAGGCCAATATGCCAGCGCGACGGCGGCAAGCAATGCGAGCAGCGTGAGCAGGTGCAGCCGGGAAAGTGACTTGTCGAGGGATCGCATGCAAATCAGTCCAGGATTCGGTAGACGCGAAGCGGGCCCATTGGGGCCGAACCGGTGATTGGTTCGAAATGCTGCGGATCGCCCAGCATCTGCCGATTCAGTGCCGGGGACCCGCAGAGCACGTAGCTTGCCCTGAACATCTCACGCAGCGTTCGCTGCGGCGACTCGTCCATGCCGGACACCAGCCGCTGCCGCGCGACATACTTGGCCGGTGACGCGTTCCACAGCAACGCGGGTTCCAGCAGGTCGACGAAGCGCACGTCGGGCCGAGCGAACAACAGGTAGGACCCGGCCACCCACTCGCAGTTGAAAACCTTCTGCCCTTCCGCCTCGGGCGGCAGTAGCGAGATGGCCTCCAGATACCAAGGCGATTCGCCGCCTTGGGGGCGGCTCCAGATATCGGTGTAGTAGGTCCAGGAGGTACGCCCCTGGACGGCAATCAGCATCAGGCAGGTTAGCCAAAGCCACCAGCGTCGCTTCGCCAGCTGGAGGGCATATCCGACCAGCAGGATGACACTGGGAACTGCGTACTCCGCGACACGCGAGCTCTTCATGCTGAGCAGCGTGAGCAGTAACGACAACACGAACAGGAACCAGAAATCAGCGATTTCGGGAGCGGGGTACAATCGCTTGATGATAATCAATGCCCCTGCGCCAAGCACGGCCAGGGGCAGAAACCCGAAGTACCCGATATATTCCAGAAGAACAAGCGGCTGCAGTTCTTCGCCGCTGCGTAGCCCGGGCGGCAGGCCGATTCCCAAAGCAAGCTTGACGATATCCCAGCTCATTACCAGCGTGGAAGGAAAATAGGGATTGAGCACGATGCCGCAAGCAAGGCCGAGGATCGCCCATCGCCAGACACGCGCACCCTTGGCTGCTTCGGGCCACTGGAACGCTGCTGCGACGGCTATCGCCAAGACTGGAATATAGAAAGCGTGATATGACAACGCGAATCCAGCGGCGGCGATTGCTGCCAGCAACGCCCGGCCTCGCAAGATCGCGCCGACGAGCAGGCAGAAGCACAGGATGCTCAGCAGATGCGGGCGCAACAAAGTGATCCGAAAGATAAACACCGGGCTGAGGAGCGATGCCGCCAATACCAGCACGGCGGCTCGCCTCGGCGAAAGCACGCGCGACAGGATTGCGTATAGGCAGGAGATGATGCCAATGCCGAGCAGTGGAACGACAAGCATGACGCCCACCGGGCCAGCCAGCCAATGCGCGGCGCCCGTCAGTGCATGGAAGAGGAATTCCTTGTCCGGGAAATAGCGTCCCCAACCGAGGTCCTCCACCTGCGGGAGCGTTCGCAGCAGTCCCCTTGTCGACATCAGCTGGGACAGGCCCAGATGATAAAAACGGTCGGGCTCGTTCACTCCTACCAGGCGAGGTGGAAAGAAGAAGACGGCGTAGTACGCGGCCATCACTGCGCCGACGATGCCGCCATACAGCCACGATTGCAATGTCACGCGCTGGTTATGTGGAATCGTCCCGCTCCTATTTATCGCTTGCATCGCCGGCGTCTGGTTTCGCCTCGATCTCGCCGTGAAGCTTCGCGCGGAGAACCGCCATTTCAAATGCCCAGTAACCCTGCCATTCAAGCACTTTTGCGTGCAGGTACGGCATTCCCTTCCGGGGCCGCTGCACTTGTCCCCTGAGCCGCTCGTAGGCATCCAGATGCGCCAACGCCTGCTCATAGTAGCCATTGCTCGCCAGGAGCGATGCCTGCCGGGCGGCGACATCGGGTGTTGTGAATGCCCGAAGCGCGATGTTGAAATGGTGCAGCGCGAGTTCCGGCTGGTGCCTGTGGATGGCCAGTAGCGCGAGCAAGGGCTCGATATCCTGGCCGCGAGTCGAGTCGGCCGAGAGTCCCGGGTTCCGCAAGGTGGCTGCCAGCCAGGCCTCGGTATCGGCCAGGGTGAGGCCAGCGCATTGGCCGAATGCTGCAGCTTCAATGGACTTGCTCATCCAGCCATGGACCATATGAAGTGCGCTATCAGCATGCTCCAGGGCGTTTGCCAGGGCCCGCGAGTCATCGGCTGAAAGGCCGCGATACGCGCAAGCGGCATTTACGTAATTGAATGCGATCTGCAAATCGTGGGGCCGGGCTTTCCAGAGCGGCCCGAGCCGATCCAGTGCCCGTTGGGGTTGGCCCGCGCTGACGTCCATCATCGCGACGGTAGCTTGCGCGCGGGACGACTGTGGATTTTGTCGGGCCCAAAGCGCAGCCAATACTTGGGGCTGACCCCAGAGCCAGACACGCTGGATAGTGGAAACGAGCACCACGCCGATCAGTCCGCTCGCAATCAGGACGCGCCAACGGGTGGCGAGCTTCGACGCGCATACCGCGTGCGCCAGCGGCCAGAACAACAACATCGCGGGCAGGTAGTTGCGATGTTCGAAATACAACTCCAGCGGAATAATGCTCGATTCGAGCAGGTGAGCGGCGAAAAAAAACAACACTGCAGCCGACAGCCGTGGAAACCGTGTCCTGTATCGCCAGGCAGCGTACGGCAGCAACAGCACGAGCAGCAGGCACGGTAGTGTGTTCCAGGGCTGGAGCAGTCCGGTCGAAACCACGTAGGCATCGTTGTAAAGGCCGGTGGAAACTGAGCGTGGCACGATCAACAACTGCAGGTAGTCCGTGATTACTCGCGGCTCGGTGAGTAGCCGTTGTCCGATGGTCCAGTCGCGAGTTTCCAGAGGCGCGTTCAATGCCGGTAGGAAGCTGAGTAGGTACAGGATCACGGTCAGGCTGGGCAGGCCGAGCAAGAACCAGCGCATACGCCACGATGTGCCGCTAATTGACGCGAAGTTGTCCTCGCGCCGCCAGATTGTTGCCTCCAGGACCCAGGCCAACATCGGCAGCAGAATGCCATTGCCTTTACACAGCGTGGCAAGCGTTGTGCCGCCGACGATTCCGCCCACCATCCACGCGGCGCCTCGCGGGTGGCATGCGATCCCAATGATTGCCCGGCCGTGGAAGTAAGCCAGAAGGCCGAGGAGAATGAATGTTGCCGGCAGCATTGCTTCGCGCTGCACGACATACAAGGTGGTCGAGACGAACAGCGGATGCAGTAGCCAGAGTCCGGTGGCGAGCAATGCGGCGGCGTCGGCGCGCCGATCTTCTGCATCCAGGCGGTGCCCGAGCATCCGGAGCAGCACAAACAGGAGTGCGCCATTGATCAGGTGCAGAATGAGGTTGGTACGCAGGAAGGACGCAGGTTCTGCCGGCCAGTCACGGGCGTCGATCAGAAAGCTGAGTAGCGCCAGAGGGCGCCCGGTAGGATCGGCCGTACCCGACGTGATGTAACGGAAGAACGCGGACCAGTTGTCGACCGCCCCAGTGGCGCCAATCGCGTTGAGGTTTACGAAATCGTCAAACAGGAATCCGCCGCCCAGACCAGGCGCGTACGCGGCATAGGTCAGTACAAGCAGGGCGAGAATACCGACAAGCGCGCGACGTTGGGAGGCCATCCCGGTGATTCTCGCTTATGCGACGTGAAAGACCAACGCGGATCGAACATCCTGGACAAGAAAAGGGCCGCACTGGGCGGCCCTTTCGGTAGAGCTGGAACGTGAACTTAGCTGCGGCAGCTCGCGGGGAGCCACTTGTTCAGGAGAGCGGTGCTGCCCGCCTCACACTCCCAAACCATGCTGCCAGCCTTGGTGACGGGCGAGAAATTCAGCGTCAGGCCGTTGATCTTGGCGTTGGCCTTGAATTCCTGTCCGCTCACGGTCTGGTTCGAAAAGTGGGCGATGATGATGCCGCCGCCGACGCCGGGCGAAATTGAAACGCTGCCGACATACGAGCCGACAATCGATCCCGGATTAGCCAAGCCAAGCGAGAAGTTGGAGTTACCGCTGGTTTGCGGGAAGCGACCGTAGTTGTTGTAGAACTCGCCGACTGCCGTCTTCACGCCGTCCGCCAGGGACGAACCCTCGGAGACCTGCGAACGAATCACGTAGTCCTGATACTGACTGATCGCGATCGCGGCCAGGATGGCGA
>JBAZBG010000124.1:0-6688 GCA_041671585.1 Arenimonas sp.
TTCTCCAGCAGCGGCTGCAACACCAGGCGCGGCATGCGCAGTTCGCGCGGCGCATCGGCCGCCACCTGCCAATCGACGCGCAGCCGGTCGCCCAGTCGCAGCGCTTCGATCGCCAGGTAACGCTCGGCCAGGTGGATCTCCTCTGCGAGCGTCGATTCTCCGGCGCCAGCGCCGAGGGCGGCACGAAACAGTTCCGACAAGTCCTCGACGGCACGCTCGGCCGTGGCCGGGTCGCTGCGCACCAGGCTGGCGATGGTGTTCATCGAGTTGAACAGGAAATGCGGACGGATCCGCGCCTGCAAGGCGTCGACTTCGGCTTTGTTCTGCGCATGCAGGCGGGCGCGCCATTGTTCGCTGACGTAGAAGTAGCGCAAGCTCAGCGCGGAAATGAGCATCGCCAGCGCCGCGACGCCGCCGACGAAACGCCAGCGCTGGTCCTCCGGCAGCGTGTACTGCGTGCCCAGCCCGAGATCGATCTGATGCACCGCCAGGGCGCCGAACGCGGCGATCACCAGCGGCAACAACATGGCCAGCGACAGGCCAAGTGCGCGCGGCAAGGGCTCGATCAGGACGGCGGCTTTGCAATAGACCACGGCCTGGGTCAGGCCGAGCCACAGGGCAAAGGCGCTGGCGGCCAGGAATTCCTGCGCGTTCCAGTGCCGGTCATCGCCCGGCGCCAGGCTGATCACGATCACCACCAGCTCGGCGATGGCGAGCACGGCGGCAATGCGCGGCAGCCGGCAGAAGTCGGGAAACCAGGGGCGGCGGGCGGCGTCGACCATGGCCGGAGTATGGGTCAGCCGCCGCCGAAACGCACCGTCAGCCAGTCGCCCAGGTCGCGGATTTCCTCGGCGCAAACGCTGTGCGCCATCGGGTAGCTGTGCCATTCCACGGCAACGCCCAAGGCTTCGAGCGCGCTGCGGCTGCGCGTGCCAAGTACCGGCGGCACCACCTGGTCCTGCGAGCCATGGCCGAGGAATACCGGGGTGGCGCGCCCGGCCTTGGTGATCTCCTCGGCGGTTTCGCCGGCCATCGTCAGATAGCCGGAAAGCGAGGCGATGCCGGCAACGCCGGCTTCGCGCCGCAAGCCGGCCGCCAGGGCGATCGCTCCGCCTTGCGAAAAGCCGATCAGGATCACCCGCGACGGCGGAATGCCGCGGTCGCGCTCGCGACCGATCAGGGCGTCGACTTCGGCAATCGATGCGCGGACGCCAAGCTGGTCGGCGCGCTGCTCGATGCTCTGGCTGGAAATGTCGTACCAGGCGCGCATCGGCATGCCGCCGTTGATGGTGACCGGACGCACGTTCGCGTGCGGAAACACGAAGCGGATGCCGGGCCAGTCGGCACGAACGAGCTCGGGCACGATCGGCGCGAAATCATGTCCGTCGGCGCCCAGTCCGTGCAACCAGATGATCGACCAGGCCGGCCGCGGACGGGTCTGTTGTTCTACGGTCTCAAGCATCGATCTGACTATCCGGTGGCGGGGGCATGTCACGCACGACAGCGCGGTTCTTGCCGCTGTCCTTGGCTTGGTAGAGCGCTTCGTCGGCAATGGCGAGCAGGTCGGTGGCGATGCCGCCGCGTACCGGCATCGTCGACGCTCCGCCGACGCTGACGGTGACCACGCGACCCTCGCCCAACACACCGTGGTCGACCTTCAGGCTTTCCACGCCGCGACAGATGCGCTCGCCCATGTGCTGCGCGCCGCTCAGCGAGGTGCCCGGCAAGACCACGACGAATTCCTCGCCGCCGAAACGCGCCGCGAGATCGGCGGGGCGGCGCAGGCACTTGCGCACCGCGCTGGCGACCTGCTTGAGGACTTCGTCGCCGGCAAGATGGCCGTAGTTGTCGTTGTAGGATTTGAAATTGTCGACATCGATCATCAGCACCGCGAAATCGCCCAGCTCGCGCGCGGCGCGCTTCCACTCGGTCGCCAGGTACTCATCCAGGTAGCGCCGGTTGCTCAGGCCGGTCAGGCCGTCGACGTGGCTGAGCCGTTGCAGCGCCTGGTTCATTTCGATCAGCTTTTTCTGGCTCTCGTCCAGCGCGCGATAGGCGGCGTTGCGCTGCAGGAGGTTGAGATAGGCTTTCGAATGGTGGCGGATGCGCGCGATCAACTCGATCTTGTCGGGTAGCTTGACCAGATAGTCGTTGACTTCGGCCGCGAACGCCTCGCTCTTGACCACGGCGTCCTCTTTGCTGGAGAGCACGATGATCGGGATGTCGCGGGTAGCCGGGTTGTTGCGGTAGTGGCCGACCAGGGTCATGCCGTCGATCTGCGGCATCACCAGGTCCTGCAGGATGACGGTCGGGTTGATGCGCGTGGCCATGGCGACGGCTTCGCTGGCGCTGGCGCAGTAATGAAAGACGATGTCGGCTTCGCTGGCAAGCGCCCGGCGCACCGCCTCACCGATCATGGCCTGGTCGTCGACCAGGAACACGACGATCGCCGACTCGTCCGAAGGAATGGCCACCGTGGTGTCGTCGAACTCGGGGGAATCAGTGTGCATCACCCTCTCCATTCCTTGCCCGACACCAATTCCGTCAACCTGGGCGCGATGCCGTCCAGCGGCAGTATCTCCACCGCCGACTGCATTTCCGCCGCTGCCTTGGGCATGCCATAGACCGCGCTGCTCGCCGCGTCCTGCGCCACCGTGTAGTGCCCCTTGTCGCGCAGCGCCTTGAGCGCGGCGGCGCCGTCGCGCCCCATCCCGGTCAGCAGTACTGCGTAGACATCACCGCCCCAATGGCGGTTGACGCTGTCGAAGAACACGTCCACCGACGGCCGATGCACGTGCTCGACCGGATCGGGAGTGTAGCCGAGTTGGTCGGCTGCCTTGAACACCAGGTGGTCGCGAGTTCCGGCCAGGAGCACCGTGCCGGACGCCGGCCGATCTCCCTCTTGCGCCAGACGCACCGGCCAGGGCGAGTACTGGTTCAGCCAGTCGGCCATGCCGGCCGCGAATTGCTCGTCGATGTGCTGGATGATGACCACCGCCGCGCCGAGGTCGGCGGGCAAGCCGGACAAGAGTTTCGCCAAGGCCGTCGGCCCGCCCGAGGAGGCGCCGATCGCCACCAGGCGTTCGCCGGAAACCTTGCGCCGCGGACGGCTTGCGACCGGCCGCGTGGGCCGATCGCCGATCAGCCGGCCGATGGTATCGATCTTGCGCAACAACGTCGCCGCCGCCGCGCGATCCTCACCCAGGCCCAACTCGGGCGTGTCGACGGCGTCAAGCGCGCCATGGCCCATGGCTTCGAACACGCGCGAGGAATTGGCGCCGATGCTGGCGGTGACCACCAGGATGGCGCACGGGCAGTTGGCCATGATTTGCCGGGTGGCCTCCACGCCATCCATGCCCGGCATGATCAGATCCATCAGCACCAGGTCCGGCGTTTGCGCGGTGCACAGCGCCACCGCCTCGGCGCCATTGGTCGCCGTCCACAGGATCTGATGATCGGCGTTGTAGCTCAGCGAACGACGCAACGCTTCCACCGCCAGCGGCGAGTCGTTGACAATGGCGATCTTCATGCGCTGGTTCCGTCGTCGGCTTCGCCAACCAGATCACGCACGGCCTGCAGCAGCGTCTCGTCGTGGAAGCTGCCCTTGGTGAGGTAGAAATCGGCGCCCGCTTCAAGGCCGCGTTGCCGGTCCTCTTCGCGATCCTTGTACGACACGATCATCACCGGCACCGACTGCAGGCGCGGGTCCTGCTTGATCAGCGTGACCAGCCCGATTCCATCCAGGCGCGGCATGTCCACGTCGGTGACCACCAGGTCGAAGTGACCGACCCGCACCGCGTTCCAGCCATCGGCGCCATCCACCGCGACCTCGACTTCGAAGCCACCGCTCTCGATAAGTTTGCGCTCCAGCTCGCGCACGGTCAGCGAATCGTCGACGACCAGCACGCGTTTGCGCCGCGGTCCCCTGCGCAGCTCATCGCTAGCCGTGCCGACCTTGCTCAGGTGGCCGGTGGCGATCAGCTTGTCGATCGAACGAATCAGATCGTAGACGTCGACGATCAATGCCGGCACGCCGGTTTCGAGCAGGGCGCCGGCGCTGACATCCTTGATCTTGCCCAGCCGCGGATCGAGCGGGTGCACAACCAGTTCGCGCACGCCGAGGAAGCGATCCACGACTACGCCGTACTTGTTGTTCTGGTCGCCGACCACGACCACCGGCAACTCGTTGCGGCCAAGTCCGGCATCGCTGCCGCCGAATACCTGCAGCGCCACGACCAGGCCGATCTGCCGACCCTCGCTGCTGAAATGCTGACGACCCTCCAGGACCTGGATGTCCTGCCTTGGCACACTCAGCGTGTTGACGATGAAAGCCAGCGGGAAGGCGTACGGCTCGCCGCCGATCTCAGTGAGCAGCGCTCGCACTACGGAGATCGTCAGCGGCAAATGCATCTGGAAGCGCGCGCCTTGGCCGGGCTCGGTCGACACCCGCAGGCTGCCGCGCAATTGCTTGACCATGTTCTGCACCGCATCGAGCCCGACGCCGCGGCCGGAAATTTCGGTCACGGTTTCCTTGACGGTGAATCCAGGCAGGAACAGGAACTCGAGCAGTTCCGCTTCAGTGAGCTGGTCGGCGGTGGCCTGGTCGGTCAGGCCGCGCACGACCACCGTGCGTCGCACCTGGTCCAGGTCGATGCCGCGGCCGTCGTCGGACACGCTGATCTGCAGCATTCCCGCGGCGTGCCGGGCTTCCAGCCGAATCACGCCTTCGGCCGGCTTGCCCGCCGCGAGCCGTTCCTCCGCGGTCTCGATGCCATGATCGATCGAATTGCGCAGCAGATGGGTGAGCGGCGCCTCGAGTTTTTCCAGCACATCGCGATCGACCTGGGTCGATTCGCCGATCACCTCGAGCACCGCCTGCTTGTGCAGTTCATGGGACAGGTCGCGGACCATGCGCGGAAATGCCTGGATGCGATCGGAAAACGGCCGCATGCGACAGGCGATCGCCTCGTCGTAGAGCCGGCGCGCAACACTGCCCGAACGCTGGTCGAAACTTTCCAGATCGGCCAGACGCTGGGCGAGGAAGTGTTCGCACTCGGCAAACTTGTGCCGCACGTCGGCCAGATCGGTTTGGGCGCGATCGTCCAGCGCCAGCCCGGAAAGCGATTCCTGCAAGGCGTTGAGCCGGCGTCCGGCGATGCCTTGCATGCGCTTGAGCCGGAGCAGCGACTCGGCAAACGGCGTCAGCCAGCGCGACTCGACCAGCGACTCGCCGCTCAGTCCAAGCAGGCGATTGAGATTTTGCGCGGATACGCGCAGCGTGCGGTCTTTGGCGTCGGCCGCCGCCGCTGGGGAAATACTCGTTGCGGCCACTCCCGCCATCGCCGCTTCGCTTGCCGCAAGCGCGGGTTCCGGTGCGGCGGCTTCCATCACGGTCATTGCTTCGGTTTCGGCGTCTGCGTCGGTCGCCAACGCGGCGGCGAGGTCGCGCTGAAAGTCGGCGACTTCGGGCGGTGCCGCACTGGTCCACTTTTCGGCCTCGGCTTCCGGCGTCGCTGCGATGAGCACAAGCAGATCGACGCCGCGAAACAACAGATCGATGCGGCGCTTGCGCAGGATGACCTGCCCTTGTTGCGCGGCGACGAAACAATCCTCCATGGCATGCGCCACGCTGACCGCCGCCGACAGTCCGACGATTCGCGCCGCGCCCTTGAGCGAGTGCGCGGCGCGCATGCAGGCCTCGAGCTGGTCGGCGGCGCTGGGCTGCCGTTCCAGGGCGAGCAGGCCGGCGGTCAGGATTTCACGCTGGCCTTCGACCTCCAGCCGGAACAGGTCGTGCATCGAAAACTGGCTGAGGTCGTTGCTCATGCCAGGCTGCGATTCAGGCTGTGGAAAAGCAATTCATCATCGAGCAAGCCGACCGCATGCTCGCGCCAGGCGAGCATCGCCCTGGTGTAGCACGCACCTGCCTTGGCCACCGTGGCCGGCACCGGCTTGAGTTTATGTTCGTCGAAGCGCTGGGCACCGTGCACTTCGTCCGCCGGAAACGCCAGTCGGCCGCTCTCGTTGCGAATGACCAGCAGACGTCGATGCACGATGCGCAGCGTGCGCGTGGCTTGGCCTTCGACCACCGGCTCGATGCCGAGCAGTTGCGCCAGCGAAACACAAACCAGAAGCTCGCCGCGAACATTGACCAGGCCCAGCACCACGCCGCTGCGCCGATGCGGCAAGGAATGAATGGTGCGCAAGTCGGCCACCTCATCGAGCACCGCGGTCGGCAGCGCCAGCCACTCGCCGCCGACGCGGAACAGGAAGGCCGATTGATCCGCCTGTCGGTCACGCGTTTTTTCCGTGGCGAACAGTCGCGTGGCGTCATCCACGGCAGCGGCCGAACGTTCCCGGTCAAGCATTCGGCTGGCGGCTGAGGCGTAGACCGGGCAATTGCGGCAATGGATATGGACCAGCAGTTCCTTGCACGAGCCGTCGCCCTGCACGCCGATGGTCTTCCAGCAGTCGATGACTGCAGGTTCCTGCGACTTGGCGAGGTTGGATTTCCTGCTCATCCGGAGGCTTGCGCCTCGACGCGCTGCAAACGTTCGCGCAGGACCCGCGCAGCCGCGGTGTTGCCTTGCTTGTCGAGCAGGAACGCAAGATGCGACAGGGATTCCTGATGTTGTGGATCCAGGTACAGCGCCTTGCGATACAACGCCGTCGCGGCGGCGCGGTCGCC
>JBAZBG010000125.1:0-506 GCA_041671585.1 Arenimonas sp.
GAGGGATTATCGTCGATGACAAGAACCGTGGGCATGTGCCTAGCCTAACGTCCGGCCGGGCCCAGCGTCACGCGCTGCGCGTGGCAATCGCTGGCGAAATGCTCGATGCCCTCCAGGCGGGACCGTAGACCGCCAGCACGCCGATCAACCACAGCACCAGCGAGCCGACGGCGAGATAGCCGATGGGCAGTTTGGTCAGCTCCAGCTGGCTCACCAGCAGCTGGTTCAAGGCTACGGCGAGCAGCAAGCCGGCAACGATGCCGCCGGAGGTGATGACCAGGTTCTCGGTGATGAAGTAGCGCAGGATGTCGAAGCGGCGCGCACCCAGCGCGCGACGCACGCCGATTTGCTTGCGCCGCTGGTTGACCCAGAGCGTGGCCATTCCGACGATCCCGCTGGCGGTGACCAGCAGCAGCAATACGGTTACCGTGATCAGCATCCAGGCCAGCGCGCGGTCATCGCGATAGATGTCGTCACGGTCTTCTTCCAGCGACTTGTTGTTCACC
>JBAZBG010000125.1:516-6658 GCA_041671585.1 Arenimonas sp.
GGGTAGGGGTCGGCCCAGCGGCTGGCCAGAATGACGGAAAATTCGCCGCCTTCCGACGATTGTGCCCAGGGCGATTGCAGGCGCTCGACCACGCCAACGATCTGAAACGGTTGCGGATCGCTTGCACCGCCCAGGTAAAGGGTCTTGCCAACGGCGCTACCGGTGGGGAACAGTTTCTTTGCCAGCGCTTGCGACACCATGCCGTAGCGACCCAGGCCCTTGGTGGTTTCGGGATCGATTAATTGCACGTCGTCGGCGGTGAAATCACGGCCTTCGATGATCTTCAGGCCGTAAGTCTTGACGAGTGAGTCGGGCCCAAAATACAGCGATGAGTTAGCCGAGGATTCGGTCTGCTTGGGGTCCAGGTTCAAGCCCATGTTCCAACCCGAGCGACCCAGCGGGGCCTGGTTGGTCCAGGCCACGGAGCTGACGCCGGGCAAGGCGCGCAACACGTCGGCGTTGCGCTGTTGATTGGCGATCTTGCCCTCGGCGGTTTCCGGGGCCTTCAGCGGCCCCACGCTGATGCGGAAGACGTTGTTCTCCTCGGCGACACCGCTCGGCCGCGCGGTCAGCGCCAGCCGATCACGGATGATGTACAGCGCGTTGGCAACGATCGCCAGACTGAGGGCAACCTGTGCGGCGATCAGCAATGCGCCGGTCTTGTTGCGCAACAGCGAGGAAAGAATCGGACGAAGTTCCATGACGCGCTCCTTATTGCGTTTTCAGTTGCAGGGCTGGCGTCACCTGGCAAGCGCGCCAGGTGGGCAACAGGCCGGCGAGGATGCTGGCAACGATCGACAGGCTCAATGTCAGGGCAAGCATCGCCCAGTCCATCCTGGCCACGGTCGCCATTTCTTCCGATTGCAGTGAGATCAACCACAGGCCGCCGAAGCTCAGGAGCAAACCGAGCAGGCCGCCAACCACGCCGACCACGGCCGCTTCGGTCAGGTACTGATGGAAGATTTCCCGCTTGGTTGCGCCCAGCGCCCGGCGTACGCCAACCTCGCCAGCGCGCGCCGAGAACTTGGCCAGCAGCAGGCCGACGGTATTGACCAGGCAGACCAGCAGGAAGCCAAACGCCAGCCAGGTCGACAGCTTGGCGTCCTTGCTGACTACGCCGAGGTGTTGCATCCACTCCATGACGTTTTCCAGGCGTACGTTGATCGGGCGCGGGTAGCGTCCGAGCTTCTTCTGGTCGGTGACGTAGGCGGCAAGGAACTCCTTGAGCCGTGCCTGGTCGCTCGCGGTCTTGCCTTCGAACCAGAACTGGATCCAATCGCATTCCGATTTCAACCAACCCTGGTAGCCGGGTTCCTTCGGGCCCTCGCCCGAGCAATTGTTGTTGCCGCTGTTGCCCATTTCATGGCTGACGGCGGTCTGGAACGGGATGAAGAACTCATCGGCGCCGGTAAAGCTGCCGCCGTTGCCGTTGATCAGGCGGTAGTAGCGCGGTAACGGTTTCCATGTGTCGATCACGCCGGCGATCTGCCACTCGGTGCCTTCCATGCGAATGCGCTTGCCCACCGGACTGGCGCTGCCGAACAGTTTTTCGCTCAGTTCACGGCTGAGCACGATGACATCGTTGCGTGCCGCTTCATCGCTGGCCGACCACGGCCCACCATGCAGGAAAGGCACCTCGAACATCTCGAAGAAATCGCGCGTCGGGGCCACGCCCTGCACCTGGAACGGCGGCAAATCCGGACGACCGCTGTCGATGCCCGAACCAACACCGTAGACGGCCGTGCGCCGCACACCCTGGCCGCTGGCCAACAGGTTGCTGGCGTCGATATAAGTCATCTGGTCGCTGGGCTCGTCGCCCTCGGCGTAGCCGGCCAATGGCGCGTTGTCCAGGCGCGGCACGAACAGCCGATCGCTCTTGTGCGGGATCGGGTCGCCGGACATCACATACAGGACCGTCAAGGTGGCCATGCTGGCGGCGACACCGACCGCCAGGGTCAACACCATCAATGCGGTGAGCACGGGGTTGCGGCGCAGGCTGCGCAGACCGAGATCGAAATAATAGCGGAACATAGCCGTCCTCCTCACGCTGTCGCCGCGACGGCGGCCAGCGAAGCCGTGGTCTCACGCATGAGGTCGGAAACCTGGCCGTCGATGATGTGCACGTTGCGCTGCGCGCGCGCGGCCAGTTCCGGATCATGGGTCACCATCAGGATGGTGGTGCCCTGCTCATTGATTTCCTCGAGCAGCTCCATGACGCCGCGCGCCATCTGCGAGTCGAGGTTGCCGGTCGGCTCGTCGGCCAGCAGCAGCTTCGGGCCGCCGGCGAGCGCGCGGGCGATGGCCACGCGTTGCTGCTGGCCGCCGGACAATTCCGCCGGGTAGTGCTTGATCCGGGAAGACAGGCCGACGCGGCTGAGCGCGTCGTCGATGCGGCGTTTGCGTTCCGCGGCATTGAAGCCGCGATAGCGCAACGGCACGTCGACGTTGTCAAACAGGTTCAGGTCGGGAATCAGGTTGAAGCCCTGGAAGATGAAGCCCAGCTTCTCGTTACGCAATTTCGAACGCGCGTTGTCGTCCATGCCCTTGACGTTGACGCCGTCGAGCACGTAGTCGCCGCCGGTGAATTCCTCGAGCAGGCCGGCAATGTTCAGGAACGTCGTCTTGCCGGAACCCGACGGCCCGGTGACGGCGACGAATTCGCCCTGGGCGACGTGGATGTCGAAGCCACGCAAAGCATGGGTCTCGATCATGTGGGTGCGGTAGACCTTGCTCAGGTTGTGCATGCGAAGCATGGACTTCTCCTAGTCGTGAACGAATCAGTTGTTGATGGAAATGCGCTCGGCGCTTTCGAAAGCGTCGGTACCGGCGATGACGACCTTGTCGCCGACCTGCAGGCCGGACAGAATCTCGACCGCGGAAACGCTGGTGCCGCCGATCTGGATGGGACGACGGGCGGCGACGCTGCCGTCCATCACGTAGGCGAAACGGCCGCCTTCGTTTTCGACGAAGGAGCCGCGCGGCAGCATCAGCACGTTGGGTTTTTCCTCGATCAGCACACGGGCGCTGATGCGCTGGTTCTGGCGCAGGCCAGCCGGCTGCGCGCCATCGAAGCGAACCCGGGCGAGCACCTGGTTGCGAACCACCTCGGGCGACAGCGCCGAAAGCTTGCCGGTGGCGGTGTTGGCGCCGATGGTGACTTCGGCGCTCATGCCAAGGCCCAGGTCGTCGGCGTAGCTCTCCGGGATTTCCAGCTCCACTTCCAGCCGCGACAGGTCCACCACCGTCATCAGCGCCGTGTTCGCAGCGACCACGCTGCGATCGGCGACCGACAAGGTGCCGACCACGCCATCCACCGGCGAGCGCACATTCAATTCGTCGACCCGCCGTTGCATGTCGGCAACGGTCAGGCGCTGCCGCTGCAGTTCGCTCAGCTTGGTGCTGGTTTCGAGCGCGACATCCTGGATCTCAAGGCCCGAGGCTTGTTTCGCCTGCTTGCTGCGAATCTCCGCCGTTTTCAACGCGTCCTGGGCGCGCAACAAATCGACTTCGGCGATGGCGCCGGCCTTGTAGCCACCTTCGGTGCGTTGCAGGATGCGCACGGCGCCAAGCCGGGCCACTTCGGCTTCGTCGGCGTCGCGACGGGCGAGCAGTTTCTGTTTCTGCGCCAGGATGCGTTGGCGGGCGACTTCGGCCTCCAACTGGGCCAGGGTCGATTGTTCGCGAGCCAACTGGTTGCTCAAGTCGGGCGAGTCGAGCACGGCCAGCAGGTCACCCTTCTTCACCTTGTCGCCGGCGCGGATCTTCAAGGTCACCGTGCTGGCGGCGGGCGCGTATAGCGTCGGACTGACGGCGGCGACCACACGGCCGTTGACCGAGGCGTCGCGCACCAGGGTGCCGCGCGTGACCTCGGCAATGCGCACACGGGAGACATCGACCGAGCGTTCGCTTCCCAGCCAGCCCGACAGCAGCACGACGACCGCAACCACGCCGGCCGCCGCTGCCAGCAGCCAGGCGACACGGCGCCGGGTGGCGTGGACCGGTGCGACGGCGAGGACGGTATCTTGGCCGGAGGTATCGGGGATCATGTTGGACGCTCTTGGGATTCCAGTGAGCTGCTGCACGATCCGTGCCAAGCGCTATCATATTGATCGAAAAGGAAAAAGCGTTGGCCATGGTGGTCAGTGCACGTGTCCGGTCGACGTCCGCCCGGCACTCGGACAGCCCCGGCTCGCCGTGGCCGGCCCGGCCACGCTCGTGGCGGCGAGCGCCGCAAGGGCCCGGCGCTCGGCCGGGTTCGCGTCGGCCCGTCGTGGCCTTCGCGTTAAACTGCGCGTCTGTCGAAGGAAGTGCCCTCCATGTGCGGAATTGTCGGAATCAGCGCCCAGCGCCCCATCGTCCATCACCTGATCGCGGGACTGCAGGCGCTCGAATATCGTGGCTACGATTCGGCCGGCATCGCCATGCTCACCGCCAATGGCATCGAGCGCCTGCGCGCCAAAGGCAAAGTGCGTGACCTGGACGCGCTGCAAAAGCAGACCGGCCTGGATGGGTTCAGCGGTATCGCGCACACGCGTTGGGCGACCCACGGCGTGCCCAGCGAGATGAATGCGCACCCGCATGCGTCCGGCCAGGTTAGCGTGGTGCACAACGGCATCATCGAGAACCATGCCGAGCTGCGCGCCGAACTGATTGCCGATGGCTTTGCGTTCGTCTCGCAGACCGATACCGAAGTCATCGCGCACATGATCGAGCGCGATCAGCAGCGCGGGTTGTCTCTGTTCGAGGCAGTGAAGAAGACGGTGGCGCGCCTGCATGGCGCCTACGCGATCGTCGCGATTTCTGCGCGCGAACCGGGCACGCTGGCTGGCGCGCGCCTGGGCTCGCCACTGGTGGTCGGGTACGGCGATGGCGAGAACTATTTCGGCTCCGACGTGCACGCGCTGATTCCGCTGACGCGCAACTTCAGCTACCTGGAAGAAGGCGACGTCGCCGAGATCACCTTGCATACGGTGCGCATTTGCGATGCCGAGGGCAAAGAAGTCACCCGCCCGGTCAAGGTGTCCAGCTTCAACACCGATGCCGCGCAGAAGGGCGAGTACGCCCACTACATGCTCAAGGAAATCCACGAGCAACCGCAGGCCGTGGCCGACACCCTGGAAGGCCGCATCGCCGGGGGCAAAATCCTGACCCAGATCTTCGGCGTCGATGCGGAGCAGTTGCTGCGCGATACCGAAGCGGTGCACATCATCGCCTGCGGCACCAGTTATCACGCGGGCCTGGTGGCGCGGTACTGGATCGAACAGCTCGCCGGCGTGCCGTGCACGGCGGAGATCGCCAGCGAATACCGTTATCGCGATCCGGTGGTGAAAGCCGGTACCTTGTTTCTGACCATTTCGCAGTCCGGCGAAACCGCCGACACGCTGGCGGCGCTGAAGCTGGCCAAGCAACGGAAGTACCTGACGCAGATGGCGATCTGCAACGTGCCCGAGTCCTCGATCGTGCGCGAGGCGCGGCTGGTGCTGATGACGCGCGCCGGCCCGGAGATCGGCGTGGCGTCGACCAAGGCGTTCACTACCCAGCTGGTCGCCCTGGCGCTGTTCGCACTCGAGCTCGCGCGCATCAAGGGCCTGGATCCGGCGCGCTATGCCGACGGCGTCAAGCAGCTGGAGCACCTGCCGGCATTGATTGGCGAGGCGCTCAAGCTCGACGGCCAGGTGCGCGAATTGGCCAAGGATTTCGCCAGCAAGCAGCACGCCTTGTTCCTCGGCCGCGGCACCCATTGGCCGGTGGCCATGGAAGGCGCGCTCAAGCTCAAGGAAATTTCCTACATCCACGCCGAGGCCTATGCTGCCGGCGAGCTCAAGCACGGCCCCTTGGCCCTGGTCGACAAGGACATGCCGGTGATCGCGGTCGCGCCGAACGACGCCTTGCTCGACAAGCTGAAGTCGAACATGGAGGAAGTGCGGGCGCGCGGCGGCGAGTTGTACCTGTTCGCCGATGAGACGGTCGCCCATGGCATGACCGGTCGCCATGTCATTTCCTTGCCGGCCACGGGGATCATCGCGGCGCCGGTGGTGTCGACCATTCCGCTGCAGTTGCTGGCGTATCACATCGCGGTGTTGCGCGGCACGGATGTGGATCAGCCGCGCAACCTGGCTAAATCGGTGACGGTGGAATAATG
>JBAZBG010000126.1:0-6600 GCA_041671585.1 Arenimonas sp.
CGACGCCGGGGGCCTTGGTCAGCTGGTAACGCACGTACCAGTCCTGGATCGCGCGCAGCTCGTCGAGCGATTTCTGTTTGCCTTCGAGCAGGTACTGGTAGACCCAGCCGACGCCGGTCGCGTCCGGGCCAAGCGTGGGCGTGACTCCTTCCGGAAGTTTCTTCGAGGCGAAGTTCAGATATTCGAGAACGCGCGAACGCGCCCAATAGATGTCCGTGCCGTCGTCGAAGATCACATAGACAAACGAGGCGCCGAAGAACGAGAAGCCGCGGACCACCTTCGAGCGGGGCACCGCCAGCATGGCTGTCGTGAGCGGGTACGTAACCTGGTCCTCGACCACTTGCGGCGCCTGGCCCGGCACTTCGGTGAACACGATCACCTGCACGTCGGAAAGATCCGGCAGGGCATCCAGCGGCGTATTGACCAGCGCATAGATGCCGCCGGCGGTAACGGCGACGGCCATCACCAGCACCAGGAAGACGTTGCGTACCGACCATTCGATGAGTCGAGCCAGCATGTCAGTGCCCCGCGTGCGGGTCGACGGCGCGCACGGCGTCGGTGGCATCCGCGGCGGGTGCCGCGGTGGTGCCCATGCCCTGCAGTGCCGACTGCAGGTTGCTCTCGGCGTCGATCAGGAAGTTGGCCGATACCACCACGCGTTCGCCGTCGCGGACGCCTTCGCGAATCTCGATCAGCTCACCCGAGCGCTCGCCGACGACCACTGCCCGCGGTTCGAACCGGCCCTCGGCCACTTGCACCAGCACCATTTGCCGGGTGCCGCTGTCGAGCACGGCCGATCGCGATACCGTGAGCACCGCCGCAGAGGCGTCGCGCGTCAGCGTGACGTCACCGAACAAGCCGGGGCGCAGGGTGCCGTCGGGGTTGGGCAGCTCGATGCGCACGGCCAAGGTCCGCGTCGCCACGTCGATGACCGGCTGCACGAACGTCACCCTGCCTTCGAAGGACTGCCCGGGCAGCGTGGATGACTGAAAGTTGGCACGCTGGCCGACGGCGATCACGCCGGCGCTCGAGGCGGGTACGTTGGCGATCAGCCAAACGGTAGACAAGTCCGCCAGCCGCAAAATGGTTTCGCCGGGTGCGAACCGGGAGCCTTGCGTGACCAGTCTTTCAATCACGACCGCATCGGCAGGCGCGGTCAGTACCACGTTTCCCGCGCCTTTCGAATCCGCAGCGCGCGCCAACTGCGCCGTGCCCACGTCCCAATTGCGCAATCGGGCCCGGGCCGCGTCGCGCAGGTTGCGCATCATCGCCGCGCTGGCCGGATCGCTTGCTTCCAGTTTGCGGGCAGCGGTGTCGGCGACGCGATATTCGTTCTGGGCAGCGATCAGCTGCGGACTGTAGATCGACAGCAGGGGCTGGCCCCGCCGCACTTGCATGCCCGTCTGATCGGCATGCAGGCGTTCGACCCAGCCCTCGAACTTCGGCGCGATCGCATACTGGCGGGTTTCATCGACCTGCACGGTGGCGCTGGCGCGCAGCGATGGCGACAGTCCGCGCAGGCGTGCCTGCTCGGTTCGGACGCCTAGTTTCTGCATCTTTTCCGCCGACAGGACCACGGTTCCGGGCGCCGGGCTGGTCTCGGCGCCTTCGTACACGGCGATGTAGCTCATGCCCATCGCGTCCTTCTTCGGCACGGGCGAGGTGTCGGAAAGGCCCATCGGGTTGCGGTAGTAGAGGACCTTGCGCGCTAGTTCGACCTGAGGCGATGACGCGGTGTCTTCAGTCGTGGATCGATTGCTGCGGCCAAGCAGCCATCCTGCGGCCAATGCCAGCAGCACTGACGCGGATACAAGGAGCCAGTTGGAAACTTTCATCGTGCTTCTCCAATGATCGCGCGCACTTCGGCGGCGCCCAAGAGTTCGTCGCGGAGCGCGTCCACGCGCGCGAGGTCGGCGCCCTGCCATTCGCGCAGGGCTTCGAGCAGGGTTCCGAAATCGACTTCGCCGACCTGGTAACTGGCCAGCGCCGACCTGAAATTCGCATCCGACTGCGTGAGCAACGTCGTCTCGATCAACTGCCGCTGTTCGCGGGCGCCGGTCCAGCGCGCCCATGCGGTGCCGAGCTCGCCTTCGAGATCGCGCCGCGTGGCGTCGGAGCGGGCGAGCGCCGCGTCTTCGAGCAGGCGCGATTCGCGCTCGCGCTCGCGACGTGCGCGTTGCTGAAACGGTATTTCCATTTCGAACATCAGCTCGTAGCCGTCCAGATGATCGCCGCGTTGCATGGCGCCCAGGCCGACGGTGATGTCCGGCAAGCGGTTGCGACGCTGCAGCTCGACCTTGCGATTGGCGGCGGAGGCCATCGCCACACTCGCTTGTACGGCGGGGTGGCTGCCGCGCTCAAGTGTCTGCAATGCCGCCGTCAGGCTGCTTTCCTCGACGGGTAGTGTCGGTGCGGCGCCGGGCTCGGCGAGTGGCGCATCGGCGCGGCGGCCGAGCACGGCGTTCAACGCCGCCATCGCCTGTCGCCGCTGCGCCAGCCGTTCGATCTTTTCGCGTTGCATGACTGTGCGTTCGACCTGCGCCCGGATCGAGTCCTGCTGCGCGGCCATGCCCACGGCGTAACGAATGCCGGCGACATCCTGCACCTGTTCGAGCAAGGCGATCACGCGATCGATCACGGTGACTGCTTCGCGGCCGTGCCAGTAGCGGACATAGGCCTGCTCCGCCTGGGCCAGTAGTTCCAGCGCAGCGGCGTCACGATCGAAGCGCACCGACTCGGCTTCGCGGCGGGCGACATCGCGCGACAACTCGCGCTTGCCCCAGAGCGGAAACCGCTGCTTCACCTGATAGGTAGTCGAGCCGACGTTGCCGGGCAGGAAGAAGCGCTGATCCGGATCGATTTCGCGCAGTTCGATTGACGCCATCGGATCTGGCAGCGCGCCGGCAGGAAGGATTCTCGCTTCGGCGGCGTCCGCCTCGGCCTGCATGGCACGCAATCGCGGATTGCCCTGCAAAAGCCACGCGTGGATCGACGCGACGTCGGCGCCGGGAGGCGGCTCGGCGGCGTCAGCCGGTTGTTGATGGCCGAGCGACCAGCCCAGTGCCATCGCCAGCAGCAGGTAATGAAACACCCGACGACTCGCGCTGCGGCCACGATGGACGCAGCGTGCGTCAGCCTTCGCCCTCAAGGCGACGGGTCGACTGCGGCGCAGCGTGATGAATGAAAGTTCCATGTCTGTCTTGCCTCGCGCGGCCCGCCGACCGGAACGGGGGCGGGGATTGCGGTGGAGTAGGCATGCCGTGCGGACACGGCCGTACCGATGTGCCGGCGGCCAGCGCAGCAGGCGCCGGCCGGACCTCGGTCGGGGATCAGATCAGGAGAAGACTGGCAGGGTGCGCCGTAGGTCGGTGCCAGGACACGGGCGGCGGCAGCTCGGCATAACTCGACTGCTGCATCGGCACGATCACGATCACCGAGAATCCGGAGACCGAAGCTACAGCCAGCGCGGGCACCAGCGGTACCCGCCCGACATCGCTGCTCTGGTCGCCCTGGCTGCAATGGGCGCTGCACACCGCCGATTCGGCGGGAGGCGCTGGCTGGTGACAATCAGGCTGCACTGGGGCCGTTGCTGCGCTTGCGGCGTGGCTCAGGTCGGCCACGGCACAGACCGAATGAATGGCCAACGCAAACTGCGACCATAGCAGCGCCACGATCATGACGATCGACAGGCGGGCGCGCAGGCGTTGGCGGCGGGATCGGCTCATTGCGAAGCAAAGACTACACCGCTGCCGGGGTAGTTCCCATGATCTGGATCAGATTTTGCAGTCGGATCGCGCCCCTCGACCCCGGGCCCCCGGCGTACAGTAGATATTGCCCCTGACCTTAGCCTTGTAGTCATGACTCAGTACCCACCCCCGATCGGGCCCGATGCCTGTGCCAACCTCTGCGCGGCGACCGCGTCGGCCGAGGAATTGAATCGCGAATGTTTTTGCCTGGGTGTCGACCAGCAAGCACTGCATGGCGAACTGGAAGCGGTATTGGCGGCGCACGGAGTACCGCAGGCGCTGGCCGATTCGCACCCCAATTTGTTCTCGGCGTTGCCCGTCTATGTTTCGCGCCGCCACGTCGATCAGCTGGCCAGGGTGACGACTGCGATCGAGGAGATCGTGGCCATGCCGGCCTATCAAGCCGCCGCGCTGGCATGGGCGCCGGAAATCGCCGGCTTCGACCCCGGTTCACCTGGTGGACTGCTCGGCCTGGATTTTCATCTCGGGCCGGAGGGGCCGCGGCTGATCGAGATCAACACCAACCCCGGAGGCGTGTTGCTCAATGCCGTGCTCGGCCAGGCACAGCGCGCCTGCATGCCCGAACTGATGGAGCCGGCCAACGATGCCGCGCAGCTCGAGGAAGCTGTGCTCGAGGCGATGCTGGCCGAGTGGCGCATGCAGCGCGACGTCGCGCCGGGCGGCCTGGTGGCGATTGTCGACGAGTCGCCGCGAGACCAATACCTGTATCCGGAATTCGCGCTATTTCGGGAATTGTTCCGACGCCATGGCTACCGCGCCGAGATCGTCGGGCCGGAGCTGCTCCTGCGCCGGAACGGTCGCCTGTGGCTCGACGCCGAGCCGGTGGACTTCGTCTACAACCGACTCACCGATTTTGCCTTGCAGGAACCTGCGCACGCATCGCTGCGCGCCGCTTTCCTGGCCGGAGAAGTGGCCCTGAGTCCGCATCCTCGGGCGCACGCCTTGTACGCCGACAAACGCAACCTGAGCCTGCTGGGCGACAGCGATTTTCTTCGGGCCGCGGGTGCCAGCCGGGAATCCATTGAGGTGCTGGCGGAGACTGTGCCGCGAACGCGCTTGTTGACGGCGGATAATCGCGAAGCGATGTGGAGTGAACGTCGTCGCCTGTTCTTCAAGCCGGCCGCCGGATTCGGCAGCAAGGCCAGTTATCGCGGCGACAAATTGACCCGGCGCGTCTGGGACGAAATCGCGGCCGGCACCTACGTAGCGCAGGACATCGTGCCGCCCAGCGAGCGTCACCTTGGCCCGGATTCGGAACCGCTGAAGCTTGATATCCGTTGCTATGCCTATCGCGGCAAGGTGCTGCTGGTCGCGGCGCGAATGTACCAGGGACAGACCACGAATTTCCGCACCCGCGGCGGCGGGTTCGCGCCGGTGCTGACCACTCGGGAAGCGCCGCGCGGCTAGTCAGAACTCGTCGAGGAATTCGACCATCGCATCCACCTGCATGGCGATGGTTTCCGCGGTGTGCTGGACGCGACGCACGCCTTCATCGTTCGGGGCCAGGACTTCGATGTCGTGCACGGTCGGCCCGGTCAGATCGCTCAGACCCGCCGAACTGGAGTCTTCGTCGTCCATATGCGGCATCAGGTCGGCGACTTCCTCGACGTGCTCGATTCCCTCGATGGCTTCCAACGCATGGATGAGCATGCCGACGTGTTCTTCGGGAGCAGTGAATCGAATGTGGACGGTGGGCATGGCTGGCGTTCCTTGCGCAGTGATTGCACGGATAGTACTGCGCCGTTCATGAACAAGAGGTGGTGCGTGGCCGTTGCCAAGGCGGTCACAGCCTGGGGCCTGCGCTCTTCCATTCTGTGAATGCCTGACAAGAAATAACGAAAGTTGAATTGCGCCGCCGCCCGGGCACGCGGACAATGAGTCCAACTATCGGAGTAAGCGTCGCCGTGCAAGCCGTCGAAATACCGCAGAGTACCGTCAACCTGCGTCAACTCTGCGCCCGATTCGCCAAGCCGCAACTTGGCAAGGCGCTTTGGCAATTGATCAACACCTTGCCGCCATTCGTCGCGCTGTGGACGCTGATGGCCTGGAGCGTGCGTGCGGACTGGAACTACCTCTGGACGCTGCTGCTCGCCTTGCCTGCCGCTGGTTTGTATGTGCGCATCTTCATCATCCAGCACGATTGCGGACACGGTTCCTACTTCGCCAGCTCGCGTGCCAACCATCTGGTGGGTGCGTGCCTTGGGCTGATCACGCTGTTTCCGTTCGGCTACTGGAAGAAAACTCACGCCATTCATCACGGTACCTCGGGCAACCTCGACCGGCGCGAGCTGGGCGATGTCATCACCCTGACTGTCGCCGAATACCGCGCCCGATCCTGGTTCGGCCGTTTCAGCTACCGTTTCTACCGCAGCACACCGGTGCTGCTTGGCATCGGGCCCATCTACCAGTTCCTGATCAAGCATCGCTTTCCATTCGACCTGCCTTTCAGCTGGAAAAGGGAATGGGCAAGCGTGCTGCTCAACAACCTGATGTTGCTGCTGGTCGGCGGCGCACTTGTCTTCGCCATCGGCTGGAAGGTCGTGCTATTCGTGCACTTGCCGATTGTGCTGGTGGCCGGCGCTCTGGGCGTATGGCTGTTCTACGTGCAGCACACCTTCGAAAACGCCTACTGGACACGCGCCGATTCGTGGAATTCCAATGAGGCGGCCATCGCCGGCAGCTCCTACTACGCGTTGCCGCGGGTGATCCACTGGTTCACCGGCAACATCGGCTATCACCACATCCATCACCTGGCCAGCCGCATTCCCAACTATCGCCTGCGCGAGGCTTTCGAGTCGCATCCGCTACTGCAGGCGGCGCAGAAACTGACCCT
>JBAZBG010000127.1:0-5145 GCA_041671585.1 Arenimonas sp.
TGCCGGGCGGCAGCCAGTCCTGGTTGGAGTAGACCTGGTTGTACAGGCGCACGATCGCCGGCTGGCGCTCCACGCCGACGGTGTATTCGACGGTCAGCACCGCCATACCCGGACGACTGGTCGAGTAGACGTGCTTGACGCCTTCGATCTCCGACAGCTTCTGCTCCAGCGGCGTGCTGACCAGCTGTTCGACATCGCGCGAGCTGGCGCCGGCGAACGGTACGAACACGTTGGCCATGGTCACGTCGATCTGCGGCTCTTCTTCGCGCGGCGTGATCATCACCGCCACCAGGCCGAGCAGCAGGCCAAGCAAGGCGAGGATCGGCGTCAGCGGATTCGACTGGAACGCTGCCGCCAGGCGGCCGGACAGACCGAAACGCGCGCCGCCATGCCCGTCATTCATGGTCGCCACCCGCGGCCTTGCGCTGCGCAGCGAGTGCCTGCAACGCGGCGACCGGGTCGGCGGCGATGGTTTCGTCCGGCTTCAAGCCAGCCAATACTTCGATCTTGTCGCCGATGCTCTGGCCCAGGCGCAACTGGCGCAGCGACAGGCGATTGCCGGCCACCACGTACACCGCGCTCACCTCGCCGCGCTGTACCAGCGCGCTGCGTGGAATCTGCGGCGGGTGTTCGCCACCGGTAATGGGAAACAGGACCTTGGCCGTGGCGCCGGGCTGCGGCGCATCCGCCAGGTCGGGTAGCGCGATGCGAACGGCGACGCTGTGCGTGGCCGGATCGGCAGCAGGAAACACCGTGACCGTCGACGCCGCAAGGCTGCGGCCGTCGGCAAGCAGCACTTGCGCCCGGTTCGCTGCGCGAATCGCGTCGGCCTCGGACTGCGGTACCTGCACTTCGATGCGCTGGGTGCCCGGCGCGTACACGGTCATCAGCGCTTGTCCCGGAGCGACGCTTTCGCCGGGCTCGACCCGGCGCGCGCTGACGATGCCATCGAACGGCGCGCGCACCACGGTGTACTCGGCCTGCTGTGCCGCCTGCGCAAGTTGTGCCCGCGCAGCATCGCGGGCAGCGACGGCGGCATCGCGCGCCGCCCGCGCCTGGTCGAGCTGCAAGCGTGAAACGAATTGTTGCGAGCCCAGGGCGGCATAGCGCTGGTAGTTGGATTCCGCTTCCAGCGCTCCGGCCTGGGCGGCGCGCAACTGGGCACGCGCCGCGTCGGCGCCAGCTTGCTGTTCGACCGCGCTCAGACGCAGCAATACGGCTCCGGCGGTGACGCGATCATCGACGTCGGCGCTGACCGTGGCGACGCGTCCGCTGGTCTGCGCGGTCAGGTCGGCTTGCCGGACTGCTTCGATCACGCCGTCCCAGGTTCGCCCGGAGGCGACGCCGCCGGTTACGAGCACGGTGTCGAGTTGCGGCAACGCAGGCAGGGTCGGCTCGGACTCCTGTTGGCCGCACGCGACCAGGCCGACCAGCAAGCCGAGCCCGAATAGCTGGCGAAAGCTGCTCACTTGAACGCGTGGCCGCCGCCCGCCACCCCGAGCTTCTTGAACACGATGGCTGCCGGGCAGAATCCGGTGAAGCTGGCCTGGAACAGATTCAGTCCGATGAAGGCCGTGAACAGCAGCCACCAGGGCGAAACGTAATAGACGAGTGCGACGCTGATGAGGATCATCACGCCGGCGAAGGCCATAACGGCACGGTCGAGGTTCATGGCAGTTCCTTTCTGATGTTGGGGGAGGTGGGTCGCGGTTTCATTTCGACGCGGCGCGCTTCTTGTCCTTGAGCCGTTCGATGCCAAGCAAGCCCATCATGTGTTTCTCGAAGATCGGCTCCGAACTGCCGTTGCGCATCTTGAATAGGAAGTATTTTTCGAAGGCGACCTTTGCCACGTGCACCCATTTGCCTTTCTTCGCCCAGGTCACGTTGCGTGGCGGTATCTGCGGCAACGCGACGAAGGCGACGCCGCTGTCGCCCATGTCGGCCAGGCACACGGCGTTCCAGGTGCCTTCGAAATCGGCCGGATCGCCGCGCAATTCCGCCTGGATGTTGCGCACGATCGTGGTCACCATCGACTCGATCATGAATCCGGTCTTGGGCGCACCGGTCGCTATCGGCGTGACCTCCACCGGCGGAATCGCGACGCAGACGCCGGCCGCGAAGATTTCCGGGTATTTCGGGCTGCGCTGGTGCTTGTCGACGATCACGAAGCCGCGCGGATTGCACAGGCCCTCGACCGCCGCCACCGCCGGCACGCCCTTGAATGCAGGCAGCAGCATCGCGAAACCGAACGGCAGCGCGTGTTCCTTCTTCGCCTTGCCGTCGTCGTCGTGTTCGAGCACCGTCATTTCGCCGGCGCGGACCTCGCCCACCTTCGCGTTGGTGATCCACTTGATGTGGCGCTGGCGCATTTCCGATTCCATCAAACCCTTGGAATCGCCGACGCCGCCCAGGCCCATGTGCCCGATGTAGGGCTCGCTGGTGACAAAGGTCATGGGCACTTTGTCGCGTAACTTGCGCTTGCGCAGGTCGGCGTCGAGGATCATCGCGAACTCGTAAGCCGGACCGAAGCAACTGGCGCCCTGGACTGCGCCGACCACGATCGGGCCCGGGTTCTGGAGAAATGCCTGATAGGCCGCCCATGCGCCGGCGGCGTGCGGCGTGGTGCAGACCGATTGACTGTGACCGGGTGCCGGACCGAGTCCGGGCACTTCTTCAAACGCAAGTTCGGGTCCGGTACAAATCAGCAGGTAGTCGTAGCCGATGCGCTGGCCGGCGCGGGTGAGCACGGTTTTTTCCGCCGCGTGAATCTCCGTGACGGGATTGGGCAGAAAAGTGATGTCCTTCTTGGCCAGATGCTCCGCCGCCGGCAGGGTGATGTCGGCGGCCTCGCGCCAGCCGACCGCCAGCCAGGGATTGGATGGCGTGAAACTGAAACGGTCGCCGTCGCCGATTACCGTGATGCGATGCGACGGGCCCAGGGTTGCGCGCAGTTCGTAAGCGGCGCTCATGCCGCCCAAACCAGCTCCGATGACGACTATGTGTGCCATGACCTGATCCTCATTTGTTTGGACGGTTCATTCCGTATCGCCGCAATAGATGTCGTGCAGGGCGTGCATCAGCTGATGCACCGGCCCCGGCGGCAGCGAATAGAAGATCGTCTGCGCCGAGCGGCGTGTCTCGACCATGCCGGCCTCACGCAGAACGGCCAGGTGTTGGGATAGCGCCGACTGGCTGAGCCGGAGCTTCGCCTGCAATTCACCGACGCTGAGCTCGTTGCCGACCAGATTGCACAGCACCAGCAGGCGCTGTTCGTTACCCATGGCCTTGAGCAGGAGCGACGCCTCGCACGCGTGCCGTTGCATGCGCGTCATCGGATCTGCTTCGAGGGTTGATTTGCGTTTGTTCATCGAGGTCTCCGGCCGGGGTGGCCTGGAACTTAGTATATGCATAATCACTAAATTAGCAAGTACTAAAACATGAACATGCCCATAACAGCCGACGCGCCGGCCGGCGCGCGAGCCAACGGAACTGTTCGGGCAAGACCGCCGCCCGAAGGCGGCTTGCCGTCAAAGCGCCAGTTCGTGGATGACCTGGCGTGCGTCATCGGGATCGACCCGGGTCTGGAAGCCCAGGTGTCGCGCCAACTCCTTCATTTCCATGTTCTCGAACGAGTCGATGGAGATCATGGTGCGCAGTCCACGGGCACGGGCAACTTCGATCAGGTGCTTCATCAGGACCGTGCCGAGGCCCTTGTTTTGCCAGTCGTCGCTGACCGTGACGGCGCATTCGCAGTTCAGACCGTCGTCATCGGCGACGAGACGGCTGACGCCGACAATGCGTTCGTGGGAGTCGACGGGCACGACAGCGACGAAGGCGGCCTCGCGCGCGGGGTCGATGTCGGTGAACTGATCGAGCATGCGCTCGCTGGGGTGGCC
Organism: Arenimonas sp.; assembly: GCA_041671585.1. Classification (GTDB taxonomy): domain Bacteria; phylum Pseudomonadota; class Gammaproteobacteria; order Xanthomonadales; family Xanthomonadaceae; genus Arenimonas. The sequence continues at coordinate 3,897 of JBAZBG010000127.1, forward strand.
CACCGCGCCAAGAAAGCGAAAGTGCCGCGACTCCGGCGACAGGCCCTCGATGAAGGCGCGCTCCGCGTCATGGTCGAGCTTGTTGATCGGCCGGATCAGGACGCGGCTACGGTCGTGCAGCGTTTCCGACCAGCGGGGAAACCCGGAAACTTCCGAGGTCTGGCTTACCAGTGGCGTGGCGTTCATGCGTAGCTCCGGTTCAAGTACGTGCCGTCAATGTAGGCCGGTGGGGGCAGCGCGCCTTGATGCGGATCAAGGCTTTGTTGCGGGATGGGGAGGCCTAGTGGGCCGTGTAGCCGCCGTCGATCACCAACTCGGCGCCGGTCATGAATTTCGACTCCTCGGAAGCCAGGTAAACCACGCCCCAGGCGATGTCGTCGGGCTCGCCAACGTGCCCGAGGGGATGCAGGAGTCCGACGTCTCGATGGGCGGCCTCCAGGTCGGAAGCCCCGAGATCGTGCAGGTGCCGTTCAAGCATGGGTGTCTGGATGTAGCCCGGATGGACCGAGTTCACCCGGATCCGGTCGGCGGCATAGATCATCGCGTCGGTCTTGCTCATCAGGGTGACCGCTCCCTTGGCCGCGTGATACGGCGGAACATCGGCCGCGCCGACCAGCCCGTAGATCGACGACACATTGATGATGCTTCCTGCGCTGGCGCGCCGCAGGTGCGGGATGGCGTGCTTGGTGCAGAAGAACACGCCCTTGACGTTGGTCGCCTGCACCTCGTCCCACTCTTCTTCAGTGATCTCATGCGTAGGCTTGTCGACGCCGGAGATGCCGGCGTTGTTGACCAGCACGTGCACCGCGCCGAAGTGGTCGGCAACGCCGTTGACTGCGGCCATCACGACCTTTTCATTACTGACGTCGACATGCCAGTAACGCGCGGATCTTCCGTTGCGCTGGATCCCCTGCAGCTCGTCGAGCAGCTGGCTGGCGGCGTCGTCGAGAACATCGAACAAGGCAAGGTAGGCGCCTTCAGCCGCCAGCCGCAACGCGCAGGCGCGACCGATACCGAGCGCCGCGCCGGTGATGATGCAGACTTTGCCCTTTACCCGGTCCATTTTCGGCCTTGAACTTCGTCGGCTGACGCTACGTTGCCAGTAGACGCGTTTGCGCGCACCCGATGTTGATGCAGGTCAAGACCTCGATTTGTGCATGGCCTTCATCGCGGCCGCCACCGCAAGCGGTGTCAGCAGCGCGAGCCACCAGGGGCCGGCCGGCGGCGGTGCGAATCCGAACCACTGCGC
>JBAZBG010000127.1:5245-6594 GCA_041671585.1 Arenimonas sp.
GCGCGGACGATGGTGACGAAATTGTCGTCCAGCAACACGATCGAGGCCGCTTCCCGGGCAACGTCGGTGCCGCGCGCGCCCATGGCAACGCCGACGTGGGCGGCCATCAGCGCCGGTGCGTCGTTGACGCCATCGCCGGTCATGGCGACGACCTGGCCCGCGTGCTTGAGCGCATTCACCAGGCGCAGCTTGTGCTCGGGCCGCACCCGCGCAAACACATTCGCCGAGGCGATGCGCGTGCCCACTGCGTCGTCATCGAGACCTTCGATGGCGCTGCCCAGCGCGACATCGTCGTGCCCGACCAGCCCTGCCTGGCTGGCAATGGCCCGCGCGGTTTCCACGTGGTCGCCGGTCAGCATGATGACGCGAATGCCGGCAGCATGCGCCGTCGCCACCGCTTCGGGCACGCCGCTTCGCAGCGGATCGGCGAACCCCACCAGGCCGCACCACTCGAACGGGAAGTCGTGCATGGACGCCGGCAAGCCAGCTTCTCCGGCCGGCCAGGGCGCTGAGGCCACGGCGAGAATCCGCAGTCCGCGCCGCGCCATCGCGTCGACCTCGGCAAGTTCCGTGCCACGCCGGCTGGCGGACAACCGGCACAGGTCGGCAACAGTTTCCGGTGCGCCCTTGCAGGCCACGAACAACGCGTTGCCATCGGCTTGCGACCAGACGTGGGCGACGGCCGGGGATTGGGTTGAAAACGGATATTCGCAGACGTGCTGTCGGCGCCCGACGGCAGCGCGGACTTCCGGCCGGGCCAGGGCCAGCTCCTGCAGCGCGCGCTCCATGGGATCGTGCGATCTCGGCTGGCTGGCGAGTGTTGCCGTTTCGAGCACGCCTTGCAGCGCCGGATCGTCGAGCGACTCGATGTTGCCGCGCGTATTGCCGACGGCAAGCGCAGCCACGCCCATCTTGTTTTCGGTGAGCGTACCGGTCTTGTCGGTGCACAGCACCGTGATCGCGCCCAGGGCCTCAATGGCAGAGGCCCGCCGCACCAAGGCCCTGTGCTGCGCCATTCGCCACGCGCCCAGCGCCAGGAACACCGTCAATACCACCGGAAACTCTTCGGGGATATTGGCCATCGCCAGCGTGATACCGGCCAACAGTGCATCCAGCCAGTTACCACGGGTCACGAAGTACAGACCGGTCATGATGCTCCAGGAGGCGATCGCCAGCAAAGTGAACAACGCAACCACCCGGCGGATTTCGAGCTGCAGCGGCGTGCGCTCGGGCTGGATTGCGTGCAGCGCGGCGCCGATCTTGCCGACCTCGGTGGCGCTGCCGGTGGCCACGACTTCCGCGCTGGCGCGGCCGCTGACCACCAGCGTGCTCGCATGCACGAGGCTGGG
>JBAZBG010000128.1:0-6571 GCA_041671585.1 Arenimonas sp.
CGTACGTGCATCGATTAAACCCTGGAGGCCGATCATTTTCGGCAATCACGGACAACGGATTCTTGATTTCGGCCGTGGTGGTTTCCACGCGCTGAACGTTGTAACCCCAGCCACAGGCTGCCACTGCTGCGCTGGTGGAAACGGCGATACCCATGGCAACAATGCGGCCCTTGGGAGCCCGGAAGCGGCGGAAGGGCTGCTCTACATAGCGATAGCTCGCGATAGCGAGCAATACTGCGATGGCGCACAGGATCAGCCGTATCTGCAACTTGCCCTCGCCGATCGTGGTTGCGTGGTAGAGCGCAAGCAGCGGCCAGTGCCAAAGGTAAAGCGAATACGAGATCAGGCCGACTCCAACCATCGGTGGGGAGCGCAACCATGCGCCAGCCATTCCGAGCTTGTCGCCACCGTGGACGGCGGTGAGAAATATCGAGGTTCCCGCGACGGCGGGCAATGCCCCCAGGCCTGGGAAATGATCGAATGGCAGCAAACAAGCCATCAGCGTGACTGACACTCCGATGTCCGCAACCCATGCGGGCAGGCCCTTGCGTGCTGGAAGCGCAGCGACCAGCCCGCCCGCGGCGAGTTCCCAAATGCGAGCCGGCATCTGGTAGAACGCGGCCTCTGGATCCAGGCGCATCAATAGTTCGGTCAATGCAAACGAGGCCAATCCCAGCGCGGCCAAGACCAGTGGCAGTCTTTTCGGCCGCCAACGAAGCAGTGCTATCAATAGCGCAGGCCAAAACAGGTAGAACTGTTCTTCAACGGCCAACGACCATAAGTGCAGGAGCGGCATGTCCTCGGCACGGGCATCAAAATAGCCGCCGGTCATGACCTGAAAAAAGAAGTTGGCGCCGAATACCGCAGCTGCTCCGGCAGAATTGGCGGCGAGCGTGAACTCGTCCGACGTCAGGAAGAAAGTGCTGGCCCCCAAAGTCGCCGCCACGACCGCCACGGCTGCAGGAAATATTCTGCGAACACGCCTGGAATAGAACGCCAGCAAGTCTATTCGACCGGTGCCACTCCACTCGCGCAGGAGCAATGCAGTAATCAGGTAGCCCGAAATGACGAAAAAAACATCGACGCCGACGTAGCCGGCTTTCGGCGCGATGCCCGCGTGATAGAACACCACGGCAAGCACGGCGATGGCGCGCAAGCCGTCAATCTCGGAGCGATAGGTCATGCCGTCCCTCCGGTATCGGCCACCGGTTGAAAACCACTCCCCCGCCAGCAGCGGGGTATCGCCTGGGTCGGTGGCTTACTTCAGCTCGCCAGCGAACGGATTGAGCTTGCGGAAGAAGTTCTTGCCGCGCGGCCAGTTGCCGGCCAGGTAGGGGTGTTGCGGATAGTTCTTTTCCAGCACCCGGCGCGCGTCGTCGGCAAGGGTCTTCTGGCCGAGCGAGTTGTATGAGGTGGCCATCAGGGCCACGGCATCGCCCTCGTATTCGCTTTGCGGATAATTTTCCAGCAGGAACTTGCCGCGGTTGGCCGAGGCCACGTAGGCGCCGCGACGCAGGTAATACAGGCCGACGTTCAGCTCGTGCCGGGCCAGTTGGTTGCGCAGGTAGATCATGCGCTGCCGGGAGTCGGCGGCGTACCGGCTGTTCGGGTAGCGCCGGATAACTTCATGGAAGTCGTTGAAGCTTTGCGTCGGACCATTCAGGTCGCGTGCGGACAGGTCGGTCCGCGCCAGGCGGGTCAGCAAGCTGACGTCGCGGTCGAAGTTGATCACCGCCTTCAGATAGTAGGCGTAATCGATGTGCGGATGGCGCGGATAGGTGCGGATGAAGCGGTCGATCGAGGAGGTCGCATCCTCGGCCTTGCCCATCTTGTATTGGACGAACGCCACTTCCAGCTGCGCCTGCTCGCTGTACGGTCCGAACGGGAAGCGCGCGATCAGGCGGGTGTAATAGCGCCCAGCCTGGTTGTAGTTGCTGCGCTCCATCTGCTCCTTGGCTTCGGCATACAGCGCCTCGACGGCAAGGCTTTCAGTCTTTTCTTCCTTGTCGGCGCCGAACCAGCCACCGATGGTTTTGCAGCCCGGCAGGCTGAGCGCCAGGGCGAGGAAGAGGGAAAAACGCATTAAACCGGTAAGACGGATCATCAGAGGGCTTCTGCCTGGGCGGGTGGGACAGCAATTGGGGGATAATAACCGAAAGCTCCGGATCGCCTCCATGAAGGTCGGCCGGAGCCCCGGGGCCAGCGGCTCCCACTTTGGACCCCCTGCATGAACCCAGCGATCCCCGATAGCGACGATGCCGAGTACGAACTGCAGGAGGCCACGGTGCCCCTGTCCCTGGCGGGCAAGCGTTTCGACCAGGCCCTGGCCGAGATGTTCCCCGATTTCTCCCGGTCCCGCCTGACCGAGTGGATCAAGTCGGGCGATGCCTTGCTCGACGGCCAGCTGGCCCGCCCGCGGGCGCCGGTCCGCGGCGGCGAGACGGTCGCGCTCAATGTCCGCACCGAGGTCGAGACCAGCGCCGAAGCCGAGGACATCCCGTTCGAGCTGATCTACCAGGATGACGACGTGCTGGTGGTCAACAAGCCGGCCGGGCTGGTGGTGCATCCTGGCGCGGGCAATCCCCGTGGCACGCTGGTCAACGCGTTGCTGCATTTCGATCCGCGCATGGCCGAGCTGCCACGCGCCGGCATCGTCCATCGGCTGGACAAGGACACCTCGGGATTGATGGTCGTGGCGCGCTCGCTGCGCTCGCACTCCGCACTGGTGCAGCAATTGTCGGAACGCGAAGTGCATCGCCAGTACGTCGCGGTGGTGGTCGGACCGATGATCGCCGGCGGCACCGTGCGCGCCCCGATTGGCCGGCATGCGACCGACCGTATCCGCCAGGCGGTGGTCAAGGAGGGCGCCGGCCGCGAGGCGATCACGCATTACCGGGTGAGGGAGCGCTTCCGGGCCCACACCTTGCTCGAGTGCCGGCTGGAAACCGGGCGTACCCATCAAATTCGCGTGCACATGGCGCATGCCAAGCATCCGCTGATCGGCGATCCCTTGTACGGCGGCTCGTTCAAGCTGCCCAAGGCGGCGACGCCGGAGCTGGTGGAGATGCTGCGCAGCTTCAAGCGGCAAGCGCTGCACGCGGAAAAGCTGGTATTCACCCACCCGGTCAGTGGCGAAGCGATCAGCACCGAAGCGCCGATCCCGGCCGACATGCAAGCGCTGGTCGCCACCCTGCGCGCCGATACCGCCGCCTACAAGGCCTAACCGCCCTTGCAGGAGCGGATTCAGCCGCGAAGGCTTCGGAAGTTATCGCGGCTAAAGCCGCTCCTACACAAGTGGCGGGATATCGATGTCGAATGATTCGCACGTCACTGCCGACTGGCCGGTACCGCGACATGTTCGCGCGTTCACCACCACGCGCGGCGGACCCGGTGTCTCGCTGGCGCCCTTCGATCGCTTCAACCTGGGCCTGCGTTGTGGGGATGACCCGCAGCTTGCGCTGCGCAACCGGGAGCGCCTGGTCAGCGAATTCGAGTTGCCCGGTGCACCGCAGTGGCTGCAACAGGTGCACGGGACGGACGTGGTGCGCATCGACCCTTCGGCTTCGGAGTCGTCCCCGGCACGGCAGGCGCCCGTCGCCGACGCGGCGGTGACCGCAACACCGGACACGCCCCTGGCCATCCTGACCGCCGACTGCCTGCCGGTGTTGTTCTGCAACGAAGTCGGCAGCGAGATCGGCGCGGCCCATGCCGGCTGGCGCGGACTGTCCGCCGGCATGCTCGAAGCCACGGTGCGCGCAATGTACTCGCCGCCAGAAGCGCTGTTGGCTTGGCTGGGGCCGGCGGCGGGTCCGCAGGCGTACGAGGTCGGCGCAGAAGTCCGGGCGGCGTTTGTCGACCAGGATCCCGGTGCAGCAACGGCATTCGTGGCAACGCGCGAAGGGCACTGGCTGGTCGACCTGTACGCGCTCGCCCGGCAGCGACTGGCAGCGGCGGGCGTGACCCGGGTGTATGGGGGCGGCTATTGCACGATCTCCGATGCGCAGCGCTTCTACTCCCATCGTCGCGATCAACGCACCGGCCGCATGGCCACGGTAATCCTGTTGGAGCGGCTTCAGCCGCGATAAAACGTGGGAGCGGCTTCAGCCGCGATGTCTCTTGGCGTAATTCATCGCGGCTGAAGCCGCTCCCACATTTCGGCGGCGGTCATCGCGGCTGAAGCCGCTCCCACGGGGGTTCGCGTTCTTGAAAAGTGCGGGAGCGGCCGCATTGAAGCAGTATCGCGGCGACCAGCCGCCTTTCACCTGGACGAATCCATCATGCGCATGGACAAACTGACCTCTCGCTTCCAGCAGGCCCTGAGCGACGCGCAGTCGCTCGCGGTCGGCCGCGACCACAACCTGATCGAGCCGGTGCACCTGCTCTTGGCATTGGTCGACCAGAAGGGCGGCAGCACGCGGCCGCTTCTGGCCCAGGCGGGCGTCAATGTCACGACCTTGCGCCAGCGACTGGCCGAGACCCTGGACAAGTTGCCGAAAGTCGCCGGGCAGGAGGGCAACATCAGCGTCGGCAACGACCTCGGTCGGCTGCTCAATATCACCGACAAGCTGGCCCAGGATCGCGGCGATGCGTTCATCGCCAGTGAGTTGTTCGTGCTCGCCTGCCTGGAAGACAAAGGGGCCGCCGGCCAGGCGCTGAAGGCCGCCGGGGCGCACAAGGCGGCGATCGAGAAGGGCATCGAGACTTTGCGCGGCGGCGAGAAAGTGCAGGACGAAAATGCCGAGGAGAATCGCCAGGCGCTGGAAAAATATTGCATCGACCTGACCGCGCGCGCCGAGAGCGGCAAGCTCGACCCGGTGGTCGGCCGCGACGAGGAGATCCGGCGCACCATCCAGGTCCTGCAGCGACGCACGAAGAACAATCCGGTGCTGATCGGCGAGCCGGGCGTGGGCAAGACGGCGATCGTCGAGGGCCTCGCGCAACGCATCATCAACGGCGAGGTGCCCGAAGGCCTGCGCAACCGGCGCGTGCTCTCGCTCGACATGGGCGCGCTGATCGCCGGCGCGAAGTTCCGCGGTGAATTCGAAGAGCGCCTGAAAGCCGTGCTCAGCGACCTGGCCAAGCAGGAAGGCAACGTCATCCTGTTCATCGACGAGCTGCACACCATGGTCGGCGCCGGCAAGGCCGAAGGCTCCATGGACGCCGGCAACATGCTCAAGCCCGCCCTGGCGCGCGGCGAGCTGCATTGCATCGGCGCGACCACGCTGGACGAATACCGCAAGTACGTGGAGAAGGACGCCGCGCTCGAACGCCGCTTCCAGAAAGTATTCGTCGGCGAGCCCAGCGTCGAGGACACCATCGCGATCCTGCGCGGCCTCAAGGAGCGCTACGCGGTGCATCACGGCGTGGAGATCACCGACCCGGCGATTGTCGCCGCCGCCACGCTGTCGCATCGCTACATCGCCGACCGGCAACTGCCGGACAAGGCCATCGACCTGATGGACGAGGCGGCTTCGCGCATCCGCATGGAGATCGATTCGAAGCCTGAGGAGATGGATCGCATGGAGCGCCGGCTGATCCAGCTCAAGATCCAGCGCGAGGCGCTGAAGAAGGAAAAGGACAGCGAATCCCGGCAACGCCTGGCCGACCTGGAGACGGAGATCGACGCGCTTGAACGCAAGTTTTCCGACCTGGAGGAAATCTGGAAGTCGGAGAAGGCCGCGCTGACCGGCGTGTCGCGGATCAAGGAGCAGATCGAACAGGCCAAGCTCGAGTTGGAGGCCGCGCACCGGCAGCAGGACTTCGCCAAGATGAGCGAAATCCAGTACGGCCGGATGCCGGAATACGAGAAGCAACTCAAGGCGGCGCAGGAAACCGAATCGAAGGGTTTCAAGCTGCTGCAGGACAAGGTGACTGCCGAGGAAATCGCCGAGGTCGTCTCACGCTGGACCGGCATTCCGGTCAGCAAGATGCTCGAGGGCGAGCGCGAAAAACTGTTGCGCATGGAGGACGAATTGCACCGGCGCGTGATCGGCCAGGACGAAGCGGTGAAGTCGGTTTCCGACGCCATCCGCCGCTCGCGCGCGGGCCTTTCCGACCCGAACCGGCCGAACGGTTCGTTCCTGTTCCTGGGCCCCACCGGTGTCGGCAAGACCGAATTGTGCAAGGCGCTCGCCGAATTTCTGTTCGACTCGCCCGATGCCATGGTGCGCATCGATATGAGCGAGTTCATGGAAAAGCATTCCGTCGCCCGGCTGATCGGCGCGCCCCCGGGCTATGTCGGCTACGAAGAAGGTGGCTACCTGACCGAGGCGGTTCGCCGCCGGCCGTATTCGGTGATCCTGCTCGATGAAGTCGAGAAGGCGCATTCGGATGTCTTCAATGTGTTGTTGCAAGTGCTCGATGATGGCCGGCTGACCGACGGCCAGGGACGCACGGTCGATTTCCGCAATTGCGTGATCGTGATGACCTCGAACCTGGGCTCGCAGCATATCCAGGACGTCTTCGACGCCTCCGGCGGCGATGAAGGGACCTCCGAGGCCTATACGCAGATGAAGGCGGCGGTCATGGCCTCCGTGCAGGCGCACTTCCGGCCGGAATTCATCAATCGCCT
>JBAZBG010000129.1:0-6571 GCA_041671585.1 Arenimonas sp.
TTGCGCGCATGGAAGCGATGAAATTCCAGCGCATGGTGACTCCCGGCACCGAGCTCGACTTGAACCTGAGCTGGCATGCCGAAAACCGCGTGCTCAATTTCCGTTTCGAATCCGTGCAAGGCGCGCACGCCAGCGGCCGAATCCTGTTCGCATCGGCAGGCGTTTCGCCGTGACACAGTTCTCCGCGATCGTCGTGATACCGGTCTACAACCATGGGGGCGCCATCGGCGCGATGGTTGAGCGCATCCGCGGCCTCGACGTGCCCTGCCTGCTGGTGGACGACGGTTCGGCTGCCGATTGCGCCGCCATTCTCGATCAGTTGGTATCCGGACAGGTCTCGCTGCTCCGCCTGCCTGAAAACCAGGGCAAGGGCGGGGCAGTGATGGCTGGGCTGCGCGAAGCGATGCGCCGCGGATTCAGCCATGCACTGCAGATCGATGCCGACGGGCAGCATGACCCCGCCGATATTCCCGGCTTTCTCGCCGAGGCCAGGCAACATCCGCAGGCATTGGTCACCGGTTGTCCGATCTACGACGCGTCGGTACCCAAGGGCCGTCTCTACGGTCGCTACGCGACTCACATCTGGGTCTGGATCAATACACTTTCGTTCGATATCCGCGATTCGATGTGCGGTTACCGGGTTTACCCGCTCGCCCCGACGATCGACTTGATCGACTCGGTGAACATCGGCCGCCGGATGGATTTCGACAGCGAGATCCTGGTGCGCATGCACTGGCGCGGTGTGCCCCTGCGCAACCGGGCTACGCGGGTTACCTATCCGCTGGACGGCGTTTCCCATTTCGACGTCTGGCGCGACAACCTGGGCATCTCGCGGATGCACGCCATGCTGTTCTTCGGCATGCTGATCCGCTTGCCCGCGCTGCTGCTGAGCAAGTGGAGGCGCGCATGAAGTCCTCGCACTGGGCGAATATGGGCGAGAGCACTTTCGTCGGCGGCGTGTGGTTTCTGTATGGCGTGTACCGCCTGTTCGGACGGCTGCCGTTCCGCCTGTGCCTCTACCCGGTGGTGTTCTGCTACTGGCTGACCCGGTCCGAAGCGCGCCGTGCCTCGCTCGACTACCTGCGGCGCCTGCAGTCGGCGCATGGCACGTTTGCGAGCGATCCGAATTGGCGGACCAGCCTGCGCCATTTCGTCTGTTTCGCCGAGACGCTGCTGGACAAGACCCTGGCCATGGCCGGCCACTATCCGCCGAACCGGCTGCAGTTCGAGGGCCACGACGCCATCCTGGCCGACCTTCAGGCGGGCAGGGGCGGCGTGGTCATCACCGCGCATCTGGGTTGCCTGGAATTACTGCAAGCCACGGCCAGCCTGCGCGCCGGGCCGAAGATCAACATCCTGGTGCACACCGCGCACGCGCAGCGTTTCAACCGGATACTCCAGCGGCTCAACCCGGAGTCGAGCGTGCGTTTGCTGCAAGTGACCGAGTTCAGCGCGCCGACGGCGATCATGCTCGCCGGTCGCATCGCCGCCGGTGAACTGGTGGCCATTGCCGGCGACCGAATTCCGGTGACTGGCGATCGGATCCTGAAGTTGCCCTTCCTGGGCAGCCTCGCTTCGTTCCCCGCCGGTCCGTACTTGCTGGCATCTCTCCTGGCCTGTCCCGCGTACTTGCTGGCATGCCTGCACGATGGCGACGGCTATCGCGTGCAATTCCACAAACTGGCCGACCAGGTCCATCTGCCGCGCGCCAGCCGCACCACGGCAATGACGGGCTATGCCGGCCAATTCGCGGCGTGGCTGGAAGACCGGCTGCGCGAATCTCCCCTCGACTGGTTCAATTTCTATCCCTTCTGGGATCAAGTGCCCCATGACGCAATCAAAGCAAGCTGAGTTCCGTTCCATCGTTGTCGGCGCAGGCCGGCTGAGCCTGGACGATGTCGTTGCCATCGCGCAACGCAGCGGCAATGCCCGGTTGAATCCGGACCCGGCCTTTCGCGCCCGCATCACTCGCGGCGCAGACTTCGTCGACCGGCTGATTGCCGAAGACGGTGTGGTCTACGGCGTCAGCACCGGTTACGGCGATTCGTGCACGGTTACGATTCCGCCGGCACTGATCGCCGAACTGCCGCGCCACCTGTATACCTACCATGGCTGTGGCCTCGGCCGTTTTCTCGAGCCCGAGGAAACCCGCGCCGTGCTCGCCACGCGCATGGTGTCGCTCGCGCAAGGCGTGTCCGGCGTCAGCGTCGGCCTGCTCGAACAACTGGCCGCGCTCCTGCAATACGACATCCTGCCGTTGATTCCCGCGGAAGGTTCCGTGGGCGCCAGTGGCGACCTGACGCCGCTGTCGTACGTGGCCGCCGTGCTCTGTGGCGAGCGCGAGGTTCAGCACGAAGGAAAGGTAATTCCGGCCGACCAGGCGCTGGCGCGCTACCAGCTCAAGCCGCTGCGGCTGCGCCCGAAGGAAGGCCTGGCGATCATGAATGGCACCGCGGTCATGACCGCGCTGGCCTGCCTGGCCTGGCGCCGCGCCGACTACCTGTCGCGGCTGTGCACGCGATTGACGGCCTATAACGTGCTGGCCAGCGACGGCAATGCCCATCATTTCGACGAGACGCTGTTCTCGGTGAAGCCACACGCCGGGCAACAACGCGTAGCCGGACGCCTGCGCGTCGACCTGGCTTCGGATCGCCCGCCGCGCAACGAAAAGCGCCTGCAGGATCGCTATTCGCTGCGTTGCTCGCCGCACGTCATCGGCGTACTCGAAGATGCGATGCCGTTTTTCCGCGACACCATCGAGAACGAGCTCAACAGCGCAAACGACAATCCGATCATCGACGCCGAGCAGGAAATGGTCTTGCACGGCGGCCATTTCTACGGCGGCCACATCGCCTTCGCGATGGATGCGATGAAGACCCTGGTGGCAAACCTGGCCGACCTGATGGACCGGCAGATGGCCTTGCTGGTGGACGCGCGCTACAACCACGGCTTGCCGGCGAACCTGTCGGCCGCCGGCGGCGAACGGGCGCCGCTCAACCACGGCCTGAAGGCATTGCAGATCAGCGTTTCCGCCTGGACTGCGGAAGCACTGAAGCTGACCATGCCGGCTTCGGTGTTCTCGCGTTCGACCGAATGCCACAACCAGGACAAGGTGAGCATGGGCACCATCGCCGCGCGCGATTGCCTGCGCGTGCTGGAACTGACCGAGCAGGTCGCCGCCAGCCTGCTGGTGACTGCGCGCCAGGGCATTGCCCTGCGCAGGGGCCTGCAGCCCGACCTGACGATGACGCCCGTGCTGACGGAAATGTTCGCCGACCTCGAGAAGCGCATTCCGCTGATCGTCGAGGATCGCGCGCTGGATCACGAGTTGCGTGCGCTGCTGGTCGCCATCCGGGCCGAGTCCTGGGAGCTGTATGCGTCCTGACTTTGCCCATGAGATCGAGGTCACGCCTGCCTTCCACGACCTCGATCCGATGGCCGTGGTCTGGCACGGCCATTACTTCAAGTACTTCGAGCTGGCGCGCTGCGCCTTGCTGCAGCGCTTCGCCTACGACTACATGGAGATGCGCGATTCCGGCTACCTCTGGCCGATCGTCGACATGCGCACGAAATACGTGCGCTCCGCGCGTTTCAACCAGAAGCTGAAGGTGCGCGCGCAAATCGTCGAGTGGGAGAACCGCTTGAAGATCGAATACCTGATTCGCGACGCCGAAAGCGGGAAGGTGCTGACCCGCGCCCATACCATCCAGGTGGCCGTGCAGGTGGATACCGGCGAGATGCAGTACGTCTCGCCTCCCGTCCTGTTGCAACGGCTTGGGCTGATCGCGCCATGACTGTCGGCAATCCGTTCGCCCGCGCGATGTCCCTGGCATTGCTGCTGGTCTTCGTGGGCGTTGCTCATGCCGCTGTGCCGGGCGCCGGCGTCCGGGCGCGGCTGGCCGATGCACCGGTGCTGCGCGGCGAGTTCGTGCAGGAAAAGCGCCTGCAGGGTTTCAAGAATCCGCTGCTTTCGAAAGGCGACTTCCTGCTGGCGCGGGACCGCGGCGTGGTCTGGAATACGCGCAGTCCGTTTGCTTCCACGCTGGTGTTGACCAAACAGCGGTTGCTCAGCCGCCAGGCCGATGGCAGCACGCAGGCGCTTGCCGGCGAGCAGGCTTCGCCGGCGGTAAGCACCGCCAACGCGCTATTGATGGCCTTGCTCAGCGGAGACATCGACACGTTGTCCAGGCAATTTCGCCTGCAGGAAACCGTGGCCGCGGACGGTAGCTGGCGTCTTGAGCTGGTGCCTAAACAGGGCGCGCTGAAGAAGATTTTCAAGCGGATCGAATTGCAGGGCGACCAGCATGTGCGCAGCGTGCGGCTGGAAGAAATCCGCGGCGATCGCACCGAGATCAAGTTCCTGCAATTGCGCACCACACCCGCCAAGCTGAGCGCCGGGGAGGCGACGCAGTTTGACTGACGGGCAATCCAGCTCGAACGCAAATGGCGAGGCCGGAATGCGGCGGGCCTGGGCTTGGCTCGCCTGGATTTGGCTGGCGCTGGTGTTGGCTCTCGCTGTCCAGCAGATCGGCTTTTGGCGCGCACCGCAGCTCGACAGCGACGTGATGGCCCTGCTACCGAGCGAAACGCAGGACCCGCTCATCACTCTGGCCAACCGGCAGATCGTCGAAGGCGCCACGCGCCAGGTGGTCGTCCTGATCGGCAGCGCCGAGTGGGCGCAGACACGAATGGCCGCCGAGGCTTTCTCCAAATCGCTCGCCGGGTCGGCTGTGCTTGCCTCGCGTTCCGATGAAGACGCTGGTTCGACGGCGGCCCTGGATTTCTATCGTCCCTATCGCGACCGTTTATTGACACCCGCCCAGCGTACGCGCTTGCAGGCAGCCGATGCTTCCGAGTTGGGCGCGATCGCGCTGGCCGGACTGTATGGTCCCGGCACGGGCGGCGGCCTCAGCGAATGGCGAGCCGATCCCATCGGGCTTTGGCCGGAATGGTGGCAGGCGCGAATGGGGCAGGGCATTGCCGTGCGCGAGGGTTTCCCGAGTGTCTCCCGCGATGGCGTCGAATGGGCCATCCTGCATTTCGATGCGACGACGCCGGCGTTCCGGCTCGATGGACAGGCTCACCTGAAGGATGCGTTGGACCAGGGCGAAGCAAAGGCGCGGGTGTTGGTGCCGAGAGCGCGAATTCTGCGCGCCGGCGTGCCGCTGCATGCCGAAGCTGCCGCCGTCCGCGCGAGTTGGGAAACAAACACCATCGGCTGGGGCTCGCTGCTCGCCGTGATTACCCTGCTGTGGCTGGCGTTCCGCAGTTTGCGGCCAGTGCTTCTGGTCGCGCTTTCGTTGCTGATCAGACTTGCGGCAGCGGTCGCGGTCACGGTGTTGGTATTCGGAAAAATCCATCTGCTGACCTTGGTCTTCGGCGCCAGCCTGGTCGGTGTTGCCGAAGACTACGGCATTCATTATTTCGCCTGTCGTCAGGGCCGCAACGATTTGTCGGCGCACGGATTGATGCGTTTCCTGATGCCTGGCCTGGTGCTGGCCCTGGTCACCAGCGTGCTTGCCTACATGGCCCTTGGACTGGCGCCCTTTCCAGGGCTGCGGCAAATGGCGGTGTTCTCCGCGACCGGCTTGCTGGCGGCCTTTGCCACCGTGGCTTGCTGGTTTCCCTGGCTGGACAAGGAAACGCACGCAATCAGCCGTTTCGGACAGTTCGTTTCCGGCTCGCTTGTCGCCTGGCCGCGTTTGCGCCTTACCAGTATCGGTGGCTGGATCGTGCTCGCGCTGTTCGGCGTATTCACCGTCACCGGGCTGCAGCGCCTGCAGGTTCGCGACGACCTGCGCAGCTTGCAGAATTCGCCGGCGCAACTGCTCGCCCAGCAACGCGAGATCGGCCAGCTACTGGGCATGCCCAGCCCGGCCCAGTACTTCCTGGTCAGTGGCGCCTCGGCCGAAGCGGTGCTGCAACGCGAAGAGTCGCTGAAGTCCAGGCTCGATGCGCTGGTCGCTTCCAGGCAGCTATCGGGCTACAACGCGATATCGGATTGGGTGCCCTCAGTTGCCCGGCAGCGAGCCGATGCAAGCCTCAGCGCCGCGGCGGAAGACGCCGTGTTGGCGCAGGCATCAACGGTGGTTGGCGAGCCCTTGTCGCGTCCGGAATTCGGGGCTTCCGCCCTGCGTGTGGAAGACTGGTTGCGGCAACCGATCTCGGAACCGCTTCGTTCACGCTGGCTCGGCCAGGTCGAAGGACGCTGGGCCAGCGTGCTGATGTTGAACGGCGTCGGTCCCGCCTCGGACTTGATTCTGTTGAAGCAACAAGCGGCCGGTATCGAAGGTGTGCGCTGGGTGGATCGCACCAGCGAGATTTCCGCGCTGCTCGCGTATTACCGCTCGATGATGGCCGAGCTGTTGCTGGCTGGCTTTGTCGCTGTCGCATTCGCGCTGTGGTGGCGCTATCAGCGACAGGCCTGGCGCGCGCTGCTGCCGACGGTGCTGGCGACAGTCCTGAGCCTGGCCGCACTCGCCTGGCTGGGCGAACCGTTCCAGTTATTCACCGTGCTCGCGCTGTTACTGTTGCTTGGAATCGGCGTGGATTACGGTATCTTCCTGCTCGA
>JBAZBG010000130.1:0-6486 GCA_041671585.1 Arenimonas sp.
GTTGTAGCCGAGTCCGCCGAAGGCATGCTTGGCCAATGCCAGAGCGACGAACGTACCCGTGGCAAGCATCCACCACGGCGCCGGTACCGGCAGCAGCAACGCCAGCAGCATTGCGGTCAGCGGCGCGCTCAAGTCACCCAGGAAGGGGCGCAACGGCCGTCCGCGGACTACCAGCATCAACGCCTCGAAGCCGAATCCGAAAGCGACGGCAATCGACAGTTGCCGGCCAATGCCCTGGCCCGTCAGCCAGGCCTGCGCAATGACGCCGGGCAGCAGGGCCAACAGAACCAGGCCCATGAGCCGACTGACGGTCGACCTGGGGGCGAACTGTGCAGCCGGCGCAAGCTCGGGCGAAGTCACGTGGCGTCCTTGGGCGGTTGTCGACGCGCCTTGGCGCGTTCGATCGCCGCGGCGACGGCATCGCTCGACGCAGCCCGCGCGGCGAGCGCGCCCTCGCGTTGCGCCCGTTCGATCGCTTCGCGCTGCAGGCGGGCATTGCGACCTTCGAAGCGCTCGCGCGCCGCGGCCGCCTGCTGTGTCTGCAACTGGTGCTGCCGGAGCATCGGCTTGGCCTGGCTGAAACGATGTACAAGCGCGATCTGGCTGGGGCACGCCAGGTCGCAGCGTCCGCATTCGCTGCAGTCGAGCAGGCCATGGTCGACGGCTTGCGCCCAATTGTCGGCGCGCAAGTCGAGCAGCAGTTGCTGCGGCTGCAGCCGCGCCGGACAAACCGTCGCGCAGTCGCCGCAGCGAATGCAGGGCATCTGGAAGCCGCTCACCTGCGCAATCTCACGATGGACCGATTCAGCGGCCGCTGAATTGCGCTTTGCCGCGCGCGAGGAACGCGCTGGTGCCGGCCTTCATGTCTTCGGTGGAGAAAGCCAGGGCGAAGGCCTGCGTTTCATATTCGAGTCCGGCCTCGAGCGCGGCTTCGCCAGCGATGACAATGGCATCCAGGATGGCGCGCATCGCCTGTGGCGCCGCGACGGCAAGCTGCTCGGCAAGCTTCATCGTCTCCACTTCCAGTTCCGCAGCCGGCACCACCTGGGTGACCAGGTTGAGTGCATACGCGCGTTGCGCATCGACCGGTTTGCCCAGCAGGCACAATTCCAGTGCCGCGCCGCGACCGGCCAGTCTCAGCAATCGCTGGGTTCCTCCGAACCCGGGCAACAGGCCCAGATTGACTTCCGGCTGCCCCAATCTGGCGCTGTCTGCAGCCACGCGCAGATGACAGGCCATAGCCAGCTCCATGCCGCCACCCAGGGCGAATCCGTTGATCATGGCGATCACCGGCTTGCCGAGTTGTTCAATCCTGACCATCAGCTTTTGCCCGAAACGGGAAAAATCCCGGGCCTGCACCGGACTGAGCTCGTTCATCTCCGCGATGTCGGCGCCAGCGACGAAAGCTTTGGCGCCCGCACCGGTGAGCACGACTACTCGAACGGCCGCTGCGCTTGCCGCATCATCAAAAGCCTGGTGCAGCTCGCCAATGGTTTCCCGGTTAAGCGCATTTAACTTGTCGGGTCGGTTCAGGGTGATCAGGCGAATCGCGCCGCGGTTTTCGATCAGCAAGTTGCGAAAAGGCATGGTGGCTCCAGGGAACTTCGACAGGCGAGGGGGGTCACAGACCGGCGAACGACCTTGGCCTCAGTGGCGGTTAAGCCGTCAGGCCGGTATCCTAGCGCGTCCTGCGGGACGTGACCGCCCCGATTCCACTCTTGGAGATCTCGTAATGAAGTTGCGTTTGCTGGCTGCCTCGATGGCTGCCTTTGCCCTTAGCTCCGGCGCCGTGCTGGCCCAGAGCGCCACCCCGGCTCCTGCAGCTGCTCCGGCCGACAAGACCACGCTCAGTTACGCGATTGGCTACGACATGGGCCGCGACCTGGCCGAGCGCAAGGTGGACCTGGACGTCAATACGATGGTCCGCGCATTGCAGGAAGGCTATTCGAAGAAGCCGCCGACCATGCCTGGCGACAAACTTGCCGCCGCGCTTGGCGCCTTCCAGAAGAAAATGGCCGAGCAGGAACGCGCGAATTTCGAACGCGTGAGCCGCGAGAACAAAGCCAAGTCCGACGCTTTTCTGGCGGCGAACAAGGCTAAGCCCGGCGTGACCGTGCTGCCGAGCGGCGTGCAGTACCGCATCATCGAGCCGGCCACCGGCGCCAAGCCGACCGCAGCCAGCACGGTATCGGTCCATTTGCGCGGTTCCATTTCGACCGGCCAGGAATTCGCCAATACCTATTCCACGGCCAATGCGCAGCCTGCCACCTTCAAGCTGGGCGAGTTCCCGCTGGCCGGTGTCAAGGAAGCCATCCTGATGATGCCGGTCGGCTCGCGCTGGGAAGTCTATATCCCGGCCGACAAAGCCTATGGCAACGATCCACGTTCCCCGATCGGTCCCGGTCAGGCGATCGTGTTCGACATCAAGCTGGTTAGCAGCAAGTAACTCTGGAAACCTCGCGCCGGCAGGCCCGGCGCGAGGCCCCCGTCATTTGATGAATCCGTCTTTCCGCGCCATTCTCAGCCCCTGCGTGGGCATCTGTTCGCTGGACGAGCAAGGCCTGTGCGAAGGCTGCCATCGCAGCGCCTCGGAAATTTCCCGGTGGGCGCAGATGAACGACGATCAGCGCCTGCACCTGATGGAATCCGTGTTGCCCGTGCGCGAGGCGCAGCGCGTGTGACCGATCCGTTCGACCCGCTCGAACGATTCCGCTCCCGGCATCCTGACTCGCGCGATACCTGTGCAAGCCTGCGCAGCGTTCTGCATCCGCTCGACACGCCGCCCCCGGGGCCTGGCTGGAATCACTCCGATCTCCTCGATCTGCTGCCCGACCAGGGACGCAGCCTGCATCCGGCTGCCGTGCTGATCGGCCTGGTCGATCGTGGCGATGGCTTGCAAGTGCTGTTGACCAAGCGCGCCGAGTTGTTGCGCCACCACGCGGGGCAGGTAAGTTTTCCCGGTGGCCGGATCGAAACCGGCGACGCCGATCCAGTCGCCGCCGCGTTGCGCGAGGCTCGCGAGGAGATCGGATTGCACAGCGGGGAGGCGCAAGCGCTGGGCTACCTGGATCCATTCGTGACGATCACCGGATTCCACGTGTTCCCGGTGGTCGCGCAGATCGCGCCACAGTTTTCGGCGACCCGCGACCCTTCGGAAGTCGACGAAGTATTCGAGGTGCCGTTCGCTTTTCTGATGGATCCACCCAATGCACGCGAGTTGGAAGTGGACTACCGTGGCAGCAAGCGCAAGCTGATCGAATTCCACTACGGCCAATACCGGGTCTGGGGCGCGACCGCGGCGATATTGGTGAATCTGCGCGAACGCCTGGAGCATGGTTGATGGACTGGACGACGCTGGTTTCCGCGGAAGAATTGGCCAGCCAACTCGGCGCGCCATCCTTGCGCCTGGTCGACGCACGCTTTGTCCTGGCCGGCGGCGATGCCGATGCCGGCGAGCGGGCGTGGCGCAGCGCGCATCTGCCGGGCGCCGGCTACGTGCACCTGGACCGGGACCTGTCCGATCACCGCAAAGCGGCCAGCGAAGGCCGGCATCCGCTGCCGGACGCGGATGCGTTTTGCGCGACCCTTGAGCGCCTTGGCATTACCAGGCAGTCGCAAGTCGTGGTCTACGACGCGGCCGATGGCGCCATGGCGGCGGCGCGGTTCTGGTGGTTGATGAGACTGCTCGGACATCGCCGGGTGGCCGTGCTCGATGGCGGGTTCGCCCGCTGGACCGAGTTGGGGTTGGCGATCGAAACACAGGCGCCGACACCCGTCACGGGAGACTATCGCGCCAGCTACGACACTTCGGCAATCGCCACCGCCGATGAGGTGATGCGCAGACTGGGCGAACCTTCGGGATGGATACTCGATGCGCGCGCGCCGGAACGTTTTCGCGGCGAGGTCGAGCCGCTCGACCCGGTCGCCGGACATATTCCCGGCGCGGTGAATCGTCCCTACGCTGACAATCTGCATGGCGGCCGCTATCGTCCGGCCGAAACCCTGCGCAACGAATTCAACGCGCTGCTCGCGGGACGCGCACCGGGCGAGGTGTTGCTCAATTGCGGCTCCGGCGTCACCGCCTGCCATAACTTGCTGGCGATGGAACACGCCGGCCTGCATGGCGCGCGCATCTACGCCGGCTCATGGAGCGGCTGGATCAGCGACCCCACACGCCCGGTAGCCACCACATAAGATTCCCGCTTCATGTGGGAGCGGCTTCAGCCGCGATGCTTCTTGACGAGAGCATCGCGGCTGAAGCCGCTCCCACAGGCGTTATTTTTTCAGGCGCACCATGAGGGCTTGCAGGGCGGCTTGCGTGTCCGGCGAATACCAGCCGTCAAGGAAGTATTGCAGGTCGGCATCGCTGAAGCCGTCCAGCGCAGCCACGATATCGGCGCGCGCGAGCTGGCGCGAAGCGAGCATCGGCGATGAGGGAAGGGTCAACAATTCAGTCAGCCAATGCACGGCCATCGTGACGACTTCGCCGGCGTCGGTAAGCGCATCCACCAGGCCCATTTCGTGCGCCTGGGTCGATTCCAGCATGGCCCCGGCCACGATCAGGCGCTCGGCGCGGTGCCTGCCGACAATGCGACGCATCAAGTACTGGATCGCGTCCGGCACGGCCAGGCCGACCTGGGTCTCGTTCAAGCCGATTCGGAATGGCCCGCGGGCCATGATCCGGTAGTCGCAGCACAGGGCCAACACGCAGCCGCCGGCCGGATTGTGACCGGCAATCGCCGCGACGACCGGCACCGGCGATCGCGCCAGTGAGCGCGCCGCATGGAAGAAGCGCGACCAGCAGGCGCCAAGCCCAGCGCGATCCTGGGTCATCAGGTAGGGCACGTCCAGTCCGCCGGAAAACACCTTTTCGCCGCCCGACAGGATCAGGGCCTTCGCGCCATTGCGCGGTGCGATTTCAACCGCGGATATCAAGGCGCTCAGCAGTTCGGGATTCAGCGCGTTGACCGGCGGCCGGTTGAGGTGGATCTCGTGGATGGCGCCGTGTTCGAAAATCTCGATCATGCTGGTGACTCCCGCATCCTGGCCTCAGGGGATTTTGACATCCTCGGCCCACCGATAGCGAACGGTGTAGGTCAGCGTCGTCTCGCCACCAGCCGGCACCGCGACATCGAAACTGACGGTCTGCGCGTTGCGCTTCTCGAACGGCGTCGAGCTGGACACGACTTCCCAGTCGGTCCAACGCGCCAGCCGCTCCTGCACCCGCACCGTCGCGGCGCCGGATTTTGCATTCTTCAATTTCAGACTCACCCGCTCGGTCATCGTGCGACCACCGCGATCGAGCTGGAAATCTTCCCGGGTCCGTTCCGCGCCCAGGTCGAAGACATTGCCAATGGACAGGGCGACATCCTGATTTGCCGACGTGTGGTCGAGGCTGGCTTCACCGAGGAAATCCTTGCCTTCGAACATGCGCACGCGGCCGGCCGGCAGCGGCAAGCCGAGCCCATCCGCCTTGGAATTCTTGAATCGTAGCGTGGCCATCACCGGCTGCGGCTGGCCGTCGCCCGCGGCGAAATTGGCGTCGATGATCGGATAGGGCGGCCGCCAGTCGCCCATCTGCGAGCTGGTCTCGTAGCGGCGCTCGCAGGCGATGTCGGCAGCTGGGTCGAGCAGGGGCAAGCGCTGGACGCTGCCCTGCGGCAGGGTGCCGGCGACGGGCAGCTTGTAGGCCTGGTATTCGCCAGACGCCTGCGCCGGCGGCGCGGCAGGAGCGGCCATCGCCTGCAGGCGCTCACGCTTGACCATGGTGTCCGCCTGCGGACCCGCGCTCGGGGCGCGATTGGGCTCGCCCGCCACCAGGGTCAACATGACGTCCCTGAAATCGGCGCCGGAGCGATTGACGACCATCGCCGCGCCATCGATCGACATCCGGCATTGTTTGCCCTGGCCGCGCGCGTTGACGTTGTATTCGGCGCGCCAGCCCAACCCTGCGGTGGCGTAGCTCAGGCCGAAGTCGTGCCGCCCGGGGCGATCGGCGGACAGACTCCAGCTGAGCGTGGGCTCGTTGACCACGCCGGCCGGCAGGCGTGGCAACTCGAAGCTCGAATAGTTCGACAGCACCTTGATCCGGCCATCGGCCAGGCGCAGGGTCAGGCCGTCGCCGGCTGACATCAGTGTGCCGGCATAAGTCTGCCGCTCGTTGCCAACCGCCTGTTCGACCACGACCGATTGTCCGAGCGCACGACGCAGCAGTTCTTCCTGCCCGGCCACGGCGAAATCGAAGCGTTGGCCGCGCATGCTGACGCCGGCGGTCGGTTTGAGGACAACCGAACTGGAATCAAGCGCGCGGGGCAATCCGGCCAGGCTTACGTCGTTCTCGCCTGCCTGCAGTTCGAAACCGACGCGCCGTTCGACCAGCGCGAATCCAGGGCCGCCGGGCTGCCCCTCGGATTGGGCCACGGCGTCGAAGTCGCCGCTGTAGACGGTCAAGGAACCATCGGCATGCACAGGTGCGCCGACGGCGGC
>JBAZBG010000131.1:0-6459 GCA_041671585.1 Arenimonas sp.
CGGCCTGGATCAGCCAGCCCGCCAACAACTCGCGACGCCCTTCGAGCGCCACTGCGTTTTCCGCGTCCAGCCGCAACACCCGGTCGAGCAGAGCCAACGCGGCAGCATCACTGACGCCGGGCGCCGCTGCCTGCGCCAGCAATGCCGAGGTGTCGCTGGATGCTTCTTCAAGGTCACGCAGGCGGGCCTGCAGCGGCTGCAATTGCACCGTGGGCGCCGACAGCGCCTGCGCCAGGGCCAGGCTCTGCCTGGCTTCGCCCAGGCGACGTTCGCGCAAGGCGCGCTCGACACGAGCGACGGCGGCCTTGCGCACGTCGACCAAGCCCTGGCGGGCGATCATCTGGTCGGGATCGGCGGCCAGTACCGATTCGAACAACTCACGCGCGCCGGTGCCATCGGCCGCGCTGAGCTTGCCCTGATCCAACGCCGCCTGGGCCAGCTCGAGCTGGCGAGTCATGCGCGGGTCGGGCACCAGGCGCTCGCTGATGGGCTCGCGCCAGAAAACCAGAATAAAAGTCACCAGGACGCCAATGCCAAGCAGCCAATACCTGGCGTCGGCGCGGATCCGCTCAGCCCAGGCGTCGTGCATCCTGTACTCCCGGCACGGCGTCCAGTCGTCCCAGCAGCTGGCTGAGCTGTTCGAAGTCGCTGACCTTCAGGGTCAGGCGGATGTCGGCCAGTCCGCGCGATTCGTCGGCCTGCGAACTGATGCCAAGGATATTCACTTCGGCCTGGGCGATGACGTTGGTGACGTCCTTCAACAGCCACTTGCGATCGAACGCGCGGATCTGCACGCTGACCTCGTAACGCGAACTGGCCGGTTGCCCCCAGTTGACTGGCAGTTCGCGCTCCGGCTGCGCGCTGATCAGGCGTTGCAGGCTGGCGCAATTGCGCCGGTGGATGCTGACGCCGCGACCGCGGGTCAGATAACCGGCGATGGCGTCGCCTGGTACCGGCTGGCAACAGCGCGCCAGCTGCGAGAGCAGATTGCCCACGCCCTCCACGGTGAAGCGGCTGGCCTTGTCGTCGGCGCGCGGTCGCGCGCTTGGCTTGGGCGTCCGTTCCGCAGGCTTGGCCGGCGCCAACGCCTGCAACTGCGCCTGGGCATGGTCGTGCAAGGCGCGGCTGACCTGGCTGGGCCCGAAGTCGCCGAGCGCCAAGGCCAGTTGCAGCTCCTCGACGTTGGCCAGGTGGAATTTTTCCAGGGCCGGTGTCAGGTCGGCATGCAGCATCGCCACCCGGCGCAATTCCCGCTCCAGCATTTCCTTGCCCGCTTGCACGTTGCGCACGCGGTCGAGTTTGTGGAACCAGGCGCGCACCTTGTCGCGGGCGCGGCCGCTGGCCAGAAACCCGTTCGACGCCAGCAACCAGTCGCGACGGGGCTCGCCGGTCTTGTTGGTGAGAATCTCCACGCGGTCGCCGCTGGCCGGTTTGAAATCGAGCGGCACGATGCGTCCGTTGACCTTCGCGCCGCGGCAGCGGTGCCCGACCTCGGTGTGCACGTGATAGGCAAAATCGAGCACGGTGCCGCCCTGCGGCAAGTCCACCACCTCGCCCTTCGGCGTCAGCAGGTAGATGCGATCCTCGAGTAACGCCGTGCTGAAGCCAGCCAGCAGGGTCGTCTCATCGTCGCCTTCGCGAGGCTCGAGCAGATGCCGCATCCAGGCGACCTTGCGCTCGAAGCTGGCCTCGCCCTTGCCGCCTTCCTTGTAACGCCAGTGCGCGGCGACGCCGAGTTCGGCATGTTCGTGCATGGCGTGCGTGCGTATCTGCACTTCGAACGCGCGGCCATCGGCGCCGACCACGGCCGTATGCAGCGACCGGTAGTCGTTGCCTTTCGGCTTGGCGATGTAATCGTCGAACTCCGACGGCACCGGCGTCCACAGCTGGTGCACCAGTCCGAGCGTGGCATAGCAATCGGCGACATCATCGACCAGCACGCGGATGGCGCGGATGTCATAGAGCTCGTTGAACTCCATGTTCTTGCGCTGCATCTTCTTCCAGATGCTGAAGATGTGCTTGGGCCGGCCGTCGACGTCCGCGGCGATGCCCGCCTCGGCTAGCGTCGATCGCAGCTTCTGCTTCGCATCCTCGATGAAGCGTTCCCGGCCGGTGCGCTTTTCATCGAGCAGGCGGGCGATGCGCTGGTAGATTTCCGGTTGCAGGTAGCGGAACGCGAGGTCTTCCAGTTCCCACTTCAATTGCCAGATGCCCAGGCGGTTGGCCAACGGCGCGTGGATGTCGGCGGTCAGTTCCGCCAGGGCCTTTCGCTCGGCCGGGGGCGCGGTGCTGGCCGCACGCAGGCGCACCAACTGCTCGGACAACAGGATCAGTACCACGCGCAAGTCGCGGATGATTGCCAGCAGCAAGCGGCGCAGCCCTTCGGCATTGCCGCGGCCCTCGCGTTGCGCGTGCAGGCTCCAGACTTGCTCGGCGGCTTGCAGGCCATCGAGCAGTTGTCGAAGACCGGGCGATTTTTGCAACCAGAGCGTCGTCCGTTCGCGCAGCACCGGACTCAGGTGCAGGATTGCCGCCAGTTGCACTTCGCTGTCCGCGCGCAGTTGCTCCAGCGTTTCGATGACGCGCCAGGTTATTGCCGGTAGCGGCTCCTGGAACTCGCGCAGCGCCTGCAGCATCGGCTTGAGCGCGATAGCGTCGGCATGCCGGTCTAGCCAGCCGGCGAGCGTTGTTGGCGGCGCGAGGACAGTCACTCTGGGGCCTGGTGAAAGGACATCTGCAAATTAGCCTGCGCGCGCCGGGCACACAACCCGAGGCTCAACGCAGCTGTTCGAGCTGCCGCGCCAGGCGCTTGCTGGAAACCGATCGCCGCGTACCCAGTTCCTGGGCAAAAGTCTGCACGCGCAGTTCCTCCAGATCCCACTGGAACTGCACCCACGCGGCCGGCAGGACCGGGCTGCGGTCCTGCGCCAGCCGCAGGGCCTCGGCGTAGACCCGCAGCTCGAGCATGCGCGCCTGGTCCTTGAGCGGATCGGCCACCGCCCGCTCCGCGCGCAGGTTCAGGGCCTTCAGGTAGCGCGGGAACTCGGCCAGAAAGGCGGCCGGCGTGTCGCGCAGGAAACCGGCGTGAACCAGGCTGTGCAGGTGCGCGGTGATGTCGTCCAGATTGCCCCGCGCCCAGCCGAGCAGCTTGGATTCCAGCTTTGGCTTGATTTCGGCATAGCCGGCCAGGATCGTTTCCGCCAGTTGCAGGCGCTGCATGGCTTGTTCGAACAGTTGCCTGGCAATCTGTCCAACGCGGGTTTCGAAGGCAGCCCGATCGCGAATTTCCGGCAGGCCGTCGGCGAGCAAGGCATTGAGCGCGGCATCGACGAGGTCGGCGCGCAGCCGTTCCGACGATTCAATGGCGGCGTACAGCAGGCCGAGCTTCGGCGACACCGGCAGTTGCTTGCGCGCCTGCTTGACCTTGTCGGCCAGGGCGAACTGCACCAGCCGGCGCACGCCGCGCTCGTGTTCTTCGCGCGCCTGTTGCGCATCGGCGAACACTTCCAGCGCCACCGTATCGCCCTGGTCTACCAGTGCGGGGTAGGCCGGCACGCCGGCGGCGCCGCTGACCTGCAGCGGAATCGGCGACTCGGGAAAATGCGTCAGCCCGCGCTGCGCGAGCCGCTCGCCGGCGCTGGCCGCGAATGCGCGTTCGGCGGCAGTGCCGTATTTCTCGTTGAGTTCGGACAGATCGCGCGACATCGCCAGCACGCGGCCGTCGCGCTCGCCGAGGCGGAAATTCATGCGCAGGTGCGGCTCCAGCGTCGCTTCGTCGAAATCGATGGCCTGCACCGGCGCGCCAGTGCTGCGGGTCAGGAAACGGGCCAGCGCGCCGCTGATCGCGTCGGCCTCCGGCTGCGGATGCGCCTGGAAAAATGCCCGGGCGAAATCCGGAGCCGGCACATAGTTGCGCCGCAGCGCCTTGGGCAGCGAGCGGATCAGCTCGGCGGCTTTTTCCTCGACCAGGCCGGGCACCAGCCAGCTCAGGCGCGCCGGATCGAGCGCCTTGAGCAAGTGCAGTGGCACGTCCAGGGTCACGCCGTCGTCCTCGGCCCCGGGCTCGAATCGGTAATGCAGCGCCAAGCGCACGTCGCCCAAGGCCAGGTACTTTGGAAAACGATCGGCTTCGCTGCCTTCGCCCGGCAACAGGTCGGTCAGCGACCACTCAAGCAGCTTCCGTTTTTCCGGCGGCAGCCGGGAATACCAGCTGTCCAGCCCCTGCACGGAATTGATCTCCGCCGGCAGCCGGTCCAGGTACCAGCGCGCCTGCCAATCTTCGTCGGCAATCAGTCCGGCGCGACGCAGCTTTGCTTCTTCCTCGCGCGCCTTTTCGAGCGTGCCCAGGTTGCGCGCGACGAAGGCGCAACGCGTGTTGAGCTCGCCGGGGATCAGGCCCTGGCGAATGAATATCTCGCGCGACTCGGCCGGGTACAGACCGCCGTAGTGCACGGGGCGTTTCGGTGCCAGCACCAGGCCGAACAGGCTGATCTGTTCCGAGCCGATCACCCGCCCCTGCGCGCGCGACCAATGCGGATCGAAATGCCGGCGCGACAGCAGGTGCGACAGTTCGGCGATGACCCAGTCCGGCTCGATCCTGGCGCCCATCAGGCCCCAGATCTTCTGCGTGTCGAGCATCGTCGCCACCAGCAACCAGGCCGGCGGCTGCTTGATCAGCGCGGACCCGGGGAACAACTGGAACTTGCGCTGCCGCGGCGCGTCGTACACGCCCTTTTCGCCGCGATGCCCGATCTGCGTCGGCAGCCCGGCGATCAGTGCGCGATGCAGGGGTGCGTATTCGGCCTCCTGGTCGTTGACGGCCCAGCCCAATTCTTCGCAGGACAACAACAGCTGGCGATGCAGCTCGCGCCATTCGCGCATGCGCAAGAAGCCAAGGAAGTTTTTCTCGCACCAGTTGCGCAACTTGGACTGGGTCAGCTCTTCATGCGCCACGCGGTACGCGTCCCACAGCTTGAGCACGCCCATGAATTCCGAGTTCGGATCGGCGAATTGCGCATGCGCGGTATCGGCGGCGCCGCGGGCATCGCTGGGCCGTTCGCGCGGGTCCTGGATGCCGAGAAATGCCGCGAGCACGGTCACTTCGCGCAGGCAACCCTGCTGTTGCGCGGCAATCAACATGCGCGCCAGCTTGACGTCCACCGGCAGGCGCGACATCTGCCGGCCGATATCCGTGAGCCGGCGCTCCTTGTCGACCGCGCCGAGTTCGGTCAGCTGCTGCCAGCCATCGGCGATCGCGCGCGGATCGGGCGCATCGATGAACGGAAAATCCTCGACCCGGCCCAGGCTCAGCGACAACATGCGCAGGATCACGCCGCCCAGCGAGGCGCGCAGGATTTCCGGATCGGTGTAGCGCGGGCGCGATTGGAAATCCGCTTCCGAATACAGGCGATAACAGATGCCGGACGCGATGCGGCCGCAACGGCCCTTGCGCTGGTCGGCGCTGGCCTGGGAAATCGGCTCGATGTGCAGGCGGTCGAGCTTTTGCCGCGACGAGTAGCGCTTCACGCGCGCCGCGCCGGGATCGATCACGTAGCGGATGCGCGGCACGGTCAGCGAGGTTTCGGCGACGTTGGTGGTGAGCACGATGCGCCGCTGCGGGCCCGGTTGAAACACGCGGTCCTGATCGCGTGAGGACAGCCGCGCATACAGGGCCAGCAATTCCGTCGAGCGGTACTTCTTCTGCGCCAGGGCCAGATGCGCATCGCGGATCTCGCGCTCGCCCGGCAAAAACACCAGGATGTCGCCGCGCGGATCTTCGCGGGTGATTTCGTCCACGGCCGCGACGATGGCATCGTTCATCGTGCGGTCGCCCTGCTGCTCGCCCTCGCCTTCCGGCGCCCGGTAGCGCGTTTCCACCGGATAGCTGCGGCCTTCGACACTGACCACCGGCGCCCCGTCGAAGTGGCGCGCGAAGCGCTCGGTGTCGATCGTCGCCGAGGTAATGATCAGCTTCAGGTCGCGCCGTTTCTTCACCAACTGCTGCAGGTAGCCGAGCAGGAAATCGATGTTCAGACTGCGCTCGTGCGCCTCGTCGATGATCAGCGTGTCGTAGCGCGACAACCAGCGATCGGACTGGATCTCGGCGAGCAGGATGCCGTCGGTCATGAACTTGATATAGGTGTCGTCGCCCACCTTCTCGGTGAAGCGCACCTGATAGCCGACGGCGGCGCCGACCTCAGTCTTTAGTTCCTCCGCGACTCGGCGCGCGACCGCGCGCGCGGCGATCCGTCGCGGCTGCGTGCAACCGATCATGCCGTTGATGCCGCGACCGGCGGCCAGGCACAGCTTGGGCAACTGCGTGGTCTTGCCGGAGCCGGTCTCGCCGGCAACGATGACCACCTGGTGCTTGCCGATCAGCTCGATGATCGTCTCGGCCTCGCGGGCGACCGGCAAGTCTTCGTCGAAGCTCGGCTGCGGCGCCCGGCTGGCGCGCCGCTC